>JBDLHW010000196.1:0-3472 GCA_039715155.1 Campylobacterota bacterium
CTTTTCCGGCACCAGGAGCTCCTAAAAGAATTATACGCATATTTTTTCCTATCTTATTTTATTGTTGAAATTATATACTATTTAGATTATAGTAAATTTATATTGTTGTTAAAATGCCACAAACGCCATATTATGGCATTTGTATTCTAGTTATTAAGAAGTTCTCTATATAAATGAGACCGCTCTCGTTGATAAGAGATAGTTAAAACTACTACTCTTCTTCCACAAACCCAAAGTCTTCTTCTTCATTGTCTTGCTGAGCAGCTAAAATATCATCTATTAACTCTTTACACTCATCTTCCTCAATATCACCACTCTGAATATCATCTAAAACATCTTGCAGGTCAGCTTTAAACTCACGAAGCTCTTCTATCTCCTCTTTTGCATCCTCTGTTGCCTCTTTGTTATCAGCAATCTCTTCAAAGATTTCATCTAGTCTCTCATCTAGGTCAGGAATAACACTTTTAGTAAGTAGTTCCTCTAGTTTTTGTGCTTGTGACATTATTTGCCCCTGTATAGTTTTATTTTTTGGAATTATACTATAATTTAGGTATGAATTTTTATGCACTTATAATCGGAACAGAAATATTAAACGCAAGACGTGAGGATAAACACTTCAAGTTTGTTAGAGATGAACTCTCAAAGTACGGACATGAACTTTTTGCCTCTTTCATAGTAAAAGATGATGTTGAGCTTATTGCGAAAAGCTTTGAGCTTATCAAGAGTGATAAAAAATCTGTTCTTTTCTCATTTGGAGGTATTGGCTCTACTCCTGATGATTTGACCCGAGAGATATCTGCACAGGTTTTTACCTCACAAGCTCTCATTAGACATAAGCAGTTTGAGCAAGATATCATAGAAAAGTTTGCCCAGAAGGCTTATCCACACAGAATTCATATGTCAGATTTACCTGAAAATGCAAAGCTGCTTAAAAATCCGGTAAACAATATGTCCGGTTATTCACTCGATGACAGATTCTTTTTTGTACCAGGTTTTCCACAGATGGCTCACCCAATGATAGAAGATGTAATTAAAACACACTTCTCCTCTTCAAAAGAGAAATTTAGATATACCCTGCTTGCAAAAACAAGTGAAAACACACTTATAGACTTAATGAAAAAAGTTCCAAATGATATTGAACTTTCATCACTTCCAATTTTTAAAGAGAACAGAGCGTCAGTAGAACTCTCACTCAGCGGATATGAAAATGACAAAGTCAAACACTATTTTGAACTGTTTTGTAATGAGCTTAAGGATAAAAAAATAGAGTATATTTAACTCTTTAATAGTTTTTGTCGATATAAATATATCATAAGTCAAGGAAAACAATCATGTTAGTTTGGTTATTGGTACTTTTATTGCTTATTGGTCTTATATATGTTGTTTATAGAAATTATCTCAGTAGAGGCTCTGTTGAGAATAAAAAAGAAGTAGAACACCATTACACATTTAAAATATGAGAGTAAAAGTATGGCAATAAATATGAATAACCATGTTTTCAAAGGGCATAGAACACTTCTAGGTAGCAAGTTTGTAACCTATGGAGAAGTGGAACTTCCAACGAGGTACGAAATATTTCAAAAATCAAGCAGCGGGTTTGACTGGGGTAATGGCGGCAAGGCATCTACTCAGCTCTCATTCTCCATTCTTCATCAGCTAACTAATGAAGATTTAGCAAAAGAGTACGCAACTCAATTTACAAATGATGTAATAAAAACACTAAGCTCAAGAGACTGGGTACTTAGTGCAGTTGATGTTTTAGAGTGGATAGACCAGAACTGTAAACAGACTGCAGCAGAAGAGAAGGCTCCAAAAATGGAGAAACTTGAACCTGCAAAAGTAAAAAAGAGTAAAAAATCCAAAACAAATGTTGTTAAAGAGATATGTAAAGAGCTGGATATTACTCAGAAAAACTTAGCAGAGATATTAGAGGTTCCAGAGGGAACTGTAAGCTCATGGGCAGTTAAAAATGAGATTCCAAGACTCGGTAAAAAAGCTATAGAGTTTTATATACAAAATACAAAAAATCAAAAAATTGTTGACAGCTACAGAAGTTTTGTACAGCTTCTAAATGCTTCATAGAGAGGACAGAGAGTGAAACCAAAAGATGAAGTTACAAGAAGTTTAATAATAGATAGACTAACCTGGGATGAGTCGATGAAATACTCACGAGACAGATATAAAATGAGCCTTAGCAAGGTTGTTGAAGCTCTCCTTCAAGAGTGGCTGGCAAAAGAGAAGAGAAAACCTCTTGACAACTCTAATCAAGGTAAGTTTTTCCATTAATCTATATATCAATCACTTTAAGTATAATTGCACCAATAAATTAATTAAGCGAGAATTCAATGGAAATCATCCAAACAACAGATGCCTTTAAAGCATTAATAGAAGATATCAAATCAACAACTACAGGCTATAGAGACCCTTTAGCATTCGGTATATGTAGAGTAGATCTAGGTCAATTAAATGTTGAAAAATCACTTCAAGCAACTTATCCACTAATTAACTGGGATGAAAACTTTGGCAGTGCTGCAATTTTTGTAAGAGCATTAGCAGAACAAGGAGTAGATGTAGATTTTACTCAGAGTGAAGTTGTTTGTAACATAAACTTAGAATTTTTAAGAGCTTGTTTAGCTGCATTTACACCATACTCTGATGAAGCTCACGGTGATGCACATAAAAATATTCAAGTTGTTTCTGCACTCTATGCTCAGATGATAAACAGCGGAAGTTTAGAGAATGAGTTCAAAGTAACATTTATTTTTGATGATGCTCCACTAGAGAGTGTTGAGGCATCTTACCTGAAACTATACGCAATCTCTCAAGCAAAAGTACCTCTGAGAGATATCAACCTAAATGGTGCATTTGGTGCACTTCCAAATGTAGCTTGGTCAGATGGTCAACCAATCGAACTTGATTACTTAAGAGAGTTTGAGATTGAACTGAAACTTGCAAATGAGTACCCACATATTGACTTTGTAGATAAATTCCCAAGATTCTTACAACATATAATTCCTGCTGATAATACTCGTATATTAGATACTTCAAAAGTAAGATTTGGTGCTCAGCTTGCAGCCGGAACAACTGTAATGCCTGGTGCTTCGTACATCAACTTTAATGCTGGAACTACAGGTTCAGTGATGGTTGAAGGTCGTATCTCATCTTCTGCTATCGTTGGTGATGGCTCAGATGTTGGTGGTGGTGCTTCTATCCTAGGTGTACTGAGCGGAACTGACGGAAACCCTATATCTATCGGAAAAAATACACTTCTTGGAGCAAACTCAACTTGTGGTATTCCTTTAGGTGATGCTTGTATTATTGATGCTGGTTTAGCTATTTTAGAAGGTACAAAGATTGCTATCTACCCTGATGAACTTAAAAAAATCATGGAAGTAAATACAAACGCTAATATGGAAGGCGAAATTTTCAAAGGCAAGCAATTAGCATTTTTTAGTGGTCTTCACTTCAGACA
>JBDLHW010000197.1:0-3456 GCA_039715155.1 Campylobacterota bacterium
ATCCCATCTTGATGTCTAGTGCAGGTCCAACCCACTCAGTAGCATCAATAACACCGCGTTCTAGTGAAGTGTAGATCTCTCCGGCAGGTAGAAGAATAGGGTTGACACCCATCTTTGCAAACACTTCTCCGCCAAGACCGGGAATACGCATCTTTAAACCTTGCATATCTTCTATAGACTCTATCGGTTTTCTAAACCATCCACCCATTTGAATGTTTGTGTTACCGCCCATAAAAGGGTGAAGATTATATTTTGCATACTGCTCACGCCAAAGTTCCATCCCTCCACCAAAGAGCATCCAGGAGTTTATCTCTTCAGCAGTAAAACCAAAAGGAATTCCACTGTAGAGTGAAAATGCAGAGTTTTTACCCTTCCAGTAGTATGGTCCAGAGTGAAAAGCATCAATCTGTCCGCTACTAGCCGCATCAAAAACAGCCAGAGCGGGAACCAGGGTGTTTTTTGGATAGAGTTTTATCTCTAAATTACCGCCACTAACATCCTTTACTCTCTGTGCAAACTTCTCAACACCGGTCCCCATAATAGGAAAATGAGCTGGCCAGCTGGTAGCAAGCTTGATTACAGTTTTTTTATTTCTGTTTATATTTACACGCTTTTTTTCATCAGAGTTTTTAACAGGGTGCTTTGAGTAGTCTATGGCTTGACGATTACTTTCGTTACATCCGCTCAATACTAGTGCTGCTGAAGCTGTGGAAGCGGTAGTAATAAAGTCTCTACGGTTCATTTGAGTCTCTTAGTCGTGCAGTGGTTTATGAGTAACCATAACACCATCTGTATCTGCATAGATATAGTCACCATTTTTAAAATCAACTCCGCCAAAAGAGAGAGGAAGGTCTCTTTGTCCTTCAGTCACCGGAATATATTTTTTAGGACAAGTTCCCAATGCATACAAGGCAACAGGAATGTCCTGAATCTGAAAAGTATCTCTTATATAGCCATTTACAATAATTCCGGAGTAGTTGTTTTGCTGTGCAAATTTCATTAAATTTTCACCTACTACAGCAAAAAATTCTGCATCTACATCTACAACAACAACTTTGTCGGTTCCGTCTTCGTCTCTGAGTAATTTAATTAGCTCCGAGTTGTTCTTATCTAACTTGATTGTTATAACTTCACCACGGCATTTTTGAGCGCCACCATAGTTTTTAAAATCATGACTTAAAACATCAACTAGTTCCGGATGCTCATCACAAAAATCTGCTGTAAAAAAATTCATCGTTTTATTCCTGAAAATTTAATTTATAATCGTATTATAACCTTATTTTCGGTATCCTCTTATTCAAATAATAGTTGATATTGCATTTTCTCAAAAAACAAGTTTTTTTGTAGCTTTAGGGGGTTGTAGGGACTTTGAGTCCCTGCTTCTATAATGAGCTTTGCTTATTATAGTGTGTAACATCAATATAAGTAGGTTTTTTAATATATGAAAGTAGTAACAGGCGTAGTTGGAAATGACATTCATGTTGTTGCAAACAGATTGATAGAGCTCTCTCTAGATGCTAGAGGGTTTGAAGTCTTTAATCTTGGGGTAAATACTTACCTTGAGGAGTTTTTTGATGCAGCAGTTGAAACAGATGCAGATGTTCTGCTTATCTCTTCACTTAACGGAGAGGCTGAAGGCTGGGCAAGAGAGGTCAAACTACTTAAATCAAAGTACAAAACCCTTGATAATCTTGTAATGATGATAGGTGGAAACCTGGTTGTAGGAACTGCCGATGCAGATACAATCGTACCTAAATACAAAAACTACGGTTTTGATTTGGTTTTTCATCAAGTTGACCTGAATACTGGGCTTGATACATTAGAAGAGTATCTAAAAGAGAGAGAAGTATCATGAGTTTACTGCAAGAAGAACGTGAAATAATCCTCTCCAATGAGTATGTAGATAATTTTGATTTCGCAGAAGTTGAAGAGTTTGTAAGGGGTGCAGATAAAGAACTTTTTATCTCGCACCATTTTGCTCAAAAGAAGAAGATGCTTGTTCAGCCCCGTGGCGGGTTTCCTACATATAAAAAACAGTTCGCACTAAATGAATTCTTTGTTAATGCAGATGTTGATGTCCTGCCTCTGACAATTGACTCAAATACAAGACTGAATGATTATGCAACTGCAAAAAAGATGCTGCGTCTGAGTGAAGAGAATGAAGTCGATATGCTCAACGGTTATCCGCTTGTAAATCACGGTTACAGAACTACAAGAAAGATGATTACTCACTTTAACAAGCCTGTGAGTCTGCGTCACGGTACTCCTGATGCAAGACTTCTTATAGAGACTGCTATAGCTTCTGGGATATTTGAGATAGAGGGTGGACCAATTACCTACCTTTTGCCATACTCAAAGAACTTTCCTCTTGACAAAGCATTTTTGTACTGGAAATATGTAGAAAAAGTGTGTGCTAACTACTCAAAACTTAATATGCCGATAAATAGAGAGTCTTTTGGTCCCCTTACTGCGACTCTTGTTCCACCATCTATTACGATAGTTATTCAGCTTTTAGAGATGCTGCTTTCACTGGAGGAGGGTGTTAAATCATTCTCTGTATCTTTCTCTCAAACCGGTTCGATGAATCAGGATATTGTTATGGGTGCGGTTATCAAGAAAATGGCTAAACACTATGCTGAGGAGATCAACTGCGGTGACGCTACTATAAATCTTGTTTATCACCAATGGATGGGCGCATTTCCAACAAACAAAGATTTTGCAGAACAGCTTATAAATATGTCAACAGTTATCGCTTCTATGGTTGGAGCTGATAAGATCATCACTAAAACACGTGAGGAAGCCTCAGGAATACCTACAAAAGAGGCAAATGCTAAAACTGTGGCAAATACTCAGTACACTCTTGGCATCTTAAATGGTCTGCCAAACATAGTAGATGAAGAGGAAGAAGAGAACCTCACGCTTGAAGTAAAAGCCATTATGGAAGCTGTGTTTAATAACGAAGCTGACACACTTTGGAGAAAAGTTTTCAACTCTATTAAAGACGGAACTATTGATGTCCCTTTCTCTCCCCATATCATTAATCATAATGAGATGATAACTATTAGGGATGCAAATAAAAATATTCGTATCATTAAACGCGGTAATGTGCCTATTCCAGATAGATGTTTTGAGTATGAAAAATCAAAATGTGATTTAACTAAAGATACTACCTCGATAGTAAACGATATTATCCACGATATAGGGATTATGCAATGAGTAAACTACTAATAGATATAGGAAGTACTTACTTTAAAGTCTGTACGGACAAAGCAATAGAGCAGCATTTTAGAGATTTCAACAAAGATATACATGATGATTTGACTTATAAGTGTGGCGAGACAATACATGGATATGAGAAGAGTGACGTATATATATGTTCTTCTGCGAATGGCGGACTCAGTACACTTATTATAGGTCTTACAGACTCCTACTCACTGAAGTATGCTAAAAATATTG
>JBDLHW010000198.1:0-3447 GCA_039715155.1 Campylobacterota bacterium
GATGTGAAAAAGTCTACTGGTGATTTAGCAATATTTTATCCACAGAACGCTCTTGTAATCAACTGGATTAAAAATAAGTATAGTGAAAAGATTGCTCATCTTTTTGAAGTAAAGAGTGGATCGAAAGTAACTGTACAGATTGCACTTAAAAATAGTGTAGATAAAAGAAAAACTAAAAAGGTTGTGGAACAAAAAGTTATTAACTCTCTTTTAAACCCTTCTCATACCTTTGATAACTTTATGGTTGGCGGATCTAATCAGTTTGCTTATTCAGCAGTTAAGAGTGTGAGTGAAAATGCCGGAAATGTTTACAATCCTCTCTTTATATATGGTGGTGTTGGTCTTGGAAAGACTCACCTTATGCAGGCAGCAGGTAATATTTTTCAAAATGAGGGAAAAGTTGTTATATATACAACTGTCGAGCAGTTTTTAAATGATTTTATCCGTCATGTACGAAATAAGACTATGGAGCGCTTCCAAGAAAAATATCGTAAATGCGATGTTCTGCTTATTGATGATATTCAATTTTTAAGCGGTAAAGAGGGTATTCAAGAGGAGTTCTTTCACACTTTTGAAGCTCTAAAAGGTGCCGGAAAACAGATAATTTTAACTGCTGATAAGCACCCAAAAAAAATTGGTGGTCTTGAAAAACGTTTGCAGAGTCGTTTTGAGTGGGGACTAGTTGCTGATATTCAACCTCCGGAACTTGAGACAAAGATAGCTATTATTGAAAAAAAATGTGAAATAAACAAAGTAGTAATAACAAAAGATATAGTGAACTATATTGCTACCGTTATAGATTCAAATGTACGTGAAATAGAAGGTATTCTCTCTAAACTGCATGCTTATTCACAACTGATGCATATTGATATAGATTTAGAGTTTACTAAAAATGTACTCAAGGATCAGATGAATGAGAATCTGGCAAATATTAACATGGATATGATTACCCAATATGTTGCTAAAGATCTCAATATAAAACCGAGTGAAATTCGCTCTAAAGGCAGAAGTAAAAACATTGTATATGCGAGACGTATATCAATCTATATCTGCCGTGAACTCACTCAAAATACTATGCCTCAACTGGCACAATATTTTGGAATGAAAGACCATACAGCTATAAGTCACACTATTAAAAAGATAAATGAATTAATCCAAAGTGATGAGGATTTTAAACTAAAAATTGAAGAGTTAACAAACAAAATCACATCCTCATAATAATTTATCTCTATTATTTCGTAAAAAAAAAGATATAATTATAAAAGTGAATAGATGTGAAAGAAGTTCTACAGGTTAATCACATCTGTAGAACTCTTAGTTTAGGGGTGTAAATGTGTTTTTCACATATTCACTTCCCCCTACTACTACATACTAAAATTATATAAATATATAGGGAATTCATATGATAATAACAATATCAAAATCGATCATAGAAAACATACTAATACATGCAGGACCATTTTTAGAAAAAAAAGATACTTCTCAAATTACATCTCATGTTTATTTAAATGCTTCAAATGGTACTTTAACTGTTAAAGCTACTGATTATGAGATAGGTTTCTTAGTATCTACTAAAAATGTAAATATATCACAAGATGGTAGCATAACTGCAAATGGTAAAAAGTTCTTAGATATTGTTAGAATCTTAAAAGATGGTGAGATTAATCTTGAAGTAAAAAATGATACTCTTCATATCTCTCAAGCTCACTCAAACTTTAAACTGCCAACTTTTTCACATAATGAATTTCCAGAGTTCCCATCTTATGAAGGAAAAGCTCGTATATCTATAGAGTCACATACTCTAATTGAATCTCTAAAAAAGATTACACCAGCTATAGATACTAATAATCCTAAATTTGAATTAAATGGTGCTCTAATTGATATTAAACAAGACTCTATAAATTTTGCATCAACAGATACAAGACGTTTAGCAGTAGTTAATGTGAATAATGAAAGTGCTAATGAGTTATCAATCATTATTCCTAAAAAAGCGATTATAGAGATTCAAAAACTTTTCTTTGATGATATAGAACTCTATTACGATGAAACAAACCTGATTATTCACTCTGAACAATACACATTTTTTACAAAACTTATTAATGGTAAGTTCCCTGAATATTCACGTATTATTCCTAAAGAGATTGCTAGTAATTTAGTTTTACCAAAAGCTATTATGATTGACTCGATTAAACAGATCACTACTATATCAACAGATGTAAAAATCACTTTTTTAAATGATATTATTACTTTTGAATCATTGAGTGATGATAATATTGAGGCAAAAACAGAGATTAGCCATACAACAGGTTTTTCTGAACCATTCTCAATTGCTATAAACTCAAGATACCTACTAGACTTTTTAAATTCTATTAACTCTTCAGAGTTCAATATAGGATTAAATGAGGGTAATCTGCCTTTTATTTTGAATGATGAAAATTTTAAAACAGTTGTTATGCCAATCGTTATATAACAGAGATACATTATAAAATTACTACTGCTCTTATTTACCTTTAACATAGTTGCGTTTGCAAGTTTAAACAGTGATTTAAACAACTACTTCAGTGAAGAGAGTGGTGATTCATTATCTAAACAGATTCATGAATATAAAATGAATAAGTTATTAAAAAAAGAGTATATATCACTTGATGATAATTTATACAGAGACTATATTCCTCAAAATATAAATGTAAATGATCAGTTGAGTTCACGTGAGAAAAAGATAGTAGAAGATACTCTCTATCTTCAGGGTTTTATGTTAACTACGATAGGTATTTTATATATGCTTCCAGAATCTATAACCAAATGGGATCCAGAACAGGCAAATGGTGACGATTTAGGTGGAAAATGGAAACAAAATATTAAAGATGGTCCTGTAGTAGATAAAGATGAGTTTGCTATTAACTACATAGGACATCCGGTTTCGGGTGCTGTTTACTATGCAATGGCTAGAAATGATGGTTTTGATCCCTTTCAATCTTTTATGTTCTCATTTATAATGTCATCTTTTGTCTGGGAGTGCGGATATGAAGCTTTTGCTGAAATACCCTCTATACAAGATCTGATTTCAACTCCTATTGTTGGCGCATTTATGGGTGAATATATGTATTACCTAGAACAAGAACTGGATAAAAATGGCGGAGTAGTTTGGGGCTCTTCATCTTTGGGAAATGTCAGCTACTTCTTTTTAAATCCAATGGGACGAATGGCAGAGGGTTTAAGTGACTGGTTAGATTTAAGTGTGAGTATGAGGTTTGAGACATATCAGGAGACTACAATGATTAGACAAGAGCAGTATAATGTCTCACTCAACAAACCCTATCAATTTAATAGCTTTAACTATGGAGTTATAATAAATCTAGAGTTTTAAAAGGCAAAATAGTTATGAAAAAACTTATAATATTTTTACTACTTACTAGTTTAATAAATGCAGCTGAAGAGCTGTTTGAA
>JBDLHW010000199.1:0-3439 GCA_039715155.1 Campylobacterota bacterium
TATGCATAAACAACGCACATACCACTTTGAGGGAAACGAGGAAAAGTTGAATGAAATAGCCATGAAGATCCTGGGTGTTTCAACTTCAGAGATAAAAGTATCTATGGTTATAGATGAAAAATATGCAGAGTTGGCAGTTCGTGGTTTACACGATGCATATGAGTTAGATAAGTAAAAGATCATGCCATATTCTGATATACCTGATTTCGCGCAGTGGAGTTTAGATACCATAAGAGAAGAGGGTGGAAGTCTTAGCTGGTTGGAAGAGCAGCGTTTTGAGTGGACAACAACTACAGCTCACGCATTGGAGCAGATATTAGAAGGCAAGACAGTTATTCTAATAACCGATGAGAAGAGAAAGTGGCTTGAGAACTATATTTTGACATTTATCAATGATATCTCTTTAGGACGTCCTCTAATCCCGATTGTGAGTATGGATAGTCTCTATACCCACTACAATAGTATTAGTGGTGGAGAGATGATAGATATGGTTGATGATATGATCTCTCTCTCATACAAAGAGAATTACTTTTTTTGGTATATCGGAAAAGGTGATAATAAACGCAGTGATATTGCTAAGAGAAAAGATAATAGTTACTTTTGGCTATTTGATGAAGACTTTAACAATGCTTTTACTCTTAAATCTTACGATACTGTTTTAGATATAAAACTTTTACAACTTTATAGACTTTTTAATGCATCTCTTAATGCAACAATGTTTGGAGAGGTAGATGCAAGCTCTTAAAGAGACAAAAGGGCATATCCTAATCTCTACAGATGTAGAAGAGGAAGCTGTTAGACTGGAGAGTGAACTAAAGCCATTTAGAGCTGTTAAGTTTATTGAAGAGAGTTTTAAAATAGAACACGCTAAAGCTGTTTTAGCTGAGGCGTATATAAGTGAATCGCAAACAAAATATATAATTCTTGGAGCAGAAGAGTTTACTGCAGTAGCTCAAAATTCACTTCTCAAACTTCTAGAAGAACCGCCAAGAAATATTGAGTTTATTATTATCTCTCCAACAAAATCAAATCTACTCCCTACTGTTCGTTCAAGACTACCGATCCTGAAAGTTAATACAACTCATGAGATGCAAGAGATAAATTTAAACCTCTCACGTATAGATTATGCTGAAGTGTTTGCATTTTTAAAAGAGAATGCAAGGATTAAGAAGATGGAAGCAAAAGAGCTTCTTGAAGCACTTTTCTACAGAGCGACAGTGACTGATATGCTGATTTTAACTCCTGCTCAGTTAGAGAACTTTGATAAAGCATACAGACTCTTAGAGTTAAACTCAAGACCTCAGAGTGTATTGGCGATGGTTGTTATGAGTTTTGTTAGGGAGAGATAGATGAATGTTTTAAAACTCTCCAATGAACTTGATGTAAAAAATCTTCTTCAAGAGTTAGGTGTTGATGGCGGCGGTGTAAGTATTTTAGCTTCAAAGGTGAAACATCATATCATCTACATCAAAGATTTGCATGTTGGCGGGGCAAATATTTTAAAACAAGATGCTCTTTCCATAGGGGCTGATTTAGCAGTACCACGTGGAACTGTAATCGCTACAACTCCTAAAGTTGATTGTATCTTAATGGCAACGCAGAAGCAGCTGGAGATACTTAGTAGAAAAGAGTTAGCTCAACCTTTTGGTTTAAAAGAGTTAGCTAAAGAGTTAAAACTGATATCTAGTGTTAAAAAACCTACAGACACAGAGGTTATGGGTGTAATTAATGCTAATGAAGATAGTTTTTACAGTGGCAGTAGATTTAAAGATTCAAATGCTATTAAAGCTATAGAACAGATGATAGACGATGGGGCAAATATCATAGATATCGGTGGTGTCTCATCTCGTCCAAACGCAACTATAGTTAAGGCTGATGAAGAACTTCGAAGAGTGAAGCCTATTATTGATGCTATCAAGCAAAATAGATTATATGAAAAAGCAGAGTTTAGTATAGATAGTTACGAGCCAGAAGTCATATCGTATGCTCTTGAGAGTGGTTTTAAAATTGTAAATGATATTACCGGCTTAGCGAATGATGAGGTTTGTAGACTCTGTGCCTCATACAATGCGACTGCTGTAATAATGCATATGCAAGGAACTCCACAGACTATGCAGGATAATCCGGAGTATGAAGATGTTTTAAGTGATGTATACTCATTTTTGAATGAAAGAGTTAAAAAAGCTGAATCATTTGGTGTTAATGAAATTGTAGTTGATGTTGGTATTGGGTTTGGTAAAACTCTAGAAGATAATTTGAGTCTGATTAAGAACTTGGAGCACTTTTTGAGTCTGAATAAAAAAATATTAGTGGGTGCTTCTAGAAAGTCTATGATAGATAAGATCTCAAGCTCTGATATTCAAGATAGGCTTTGGGGAACTCTCACTTTACATCTTGAAGCTGTAAAAAATGGAGCTTCCATATTAAGAGTGCATGATGTACGTGAGCATATTCAAGCGATAAACGTTCAAAAGGCGTTAAACAGTATTTAGATGTTTGGTTTAGGGAAAAGCCCTAAACCATTATTCCTCTAATCATATAGAATAGGATAGCAGCTAAAACTGCAGCTGCTGGAACAGTGATAATCCATGCAGCTATAATTTTCTTCACTGCATCACGTTTTACATACTCAATTTTTTTAGTCTGTTTCATATGTTTTTTAGTTGATTTGATAAGTTTTTCTTCATTTGCTATAAGCTTATAAAGTTCTACAACTCTCTCGTAGTCAGCTTGAGTTTTATCCTCTTTTTCATCTAACTTTTTAAGCTCTGCATTGAGTGCATTTATAGTCTCTTTCTCATCTTTGATAGTTATTTTATCTTCTTCGATAGTTGCGTGAGAATCACTTAACTGCAGGTATTCTCTTAAAAAACCAACACCGAAAACACCACCGATTGCGATGTGAGTTGAACTAACAGGAAGTCCAAGCTGAGAAGCGATTATAACTGTAATAGAGGCAGCCATAGCGATAGAGAATGCTCTTATCTGATTCAGTTCCGTAATCTCTGAACCAACAGTCTTAATCAGTTTAGGACCATAAAGAGCAAGACCAAGAGCGATACCTAGTGCACCAACACCCATAACCCATAGAGGAATACTTGCCTTTGAAGAGATTCCGCCATTTACAACAGCATCATTAATAGCTGCCAGTGGTCCAATTGCATTTGCAACATCATTTGCCCCATGAGCAAAACTTAAAAGTGCTGCAGCAAAAATAAGAGGAATTGTAAATAGAGTGTTTACTGACTCTCTTGTATTTTTAAGGTTCTTTTTCTCTTTTAGTTTTGATTTTACTAAGAAATAAGTGATTACAGCTGCAATAAAACCAAAAATAAGAGCAGTCGTAAGAGTTGGTTTCTTTGTCATCTCTATTGAAACAAGAGGGATGAAGTTTAGTGTTTCAACAACTTGAGACCATATCTTTTTAAGACCTTTTAGA
>JBDLHW010000002.1:0-29500 GCA_039715155.1 Campylobacterota bacterium
ACTTGAAGTTACTCCTAAAAATATCCGTATCCGTAAAAAATTCTTAACTGAAAATGAGAGAAAAAGACACTCTCGCGGAAGCAAAAAAGACTAAATAGCTCTAAATTAGTATGTGTTTTTTCTAACACATGCTAATCACTACCTCTCTATCAATCACAATACATTACCTATCTATGTTATACTTCCTTATAAATATAATAATATTAGGATGAAAAATGGATGGAATGTTTTATTACCTTACCTTAGCAGTGCTGGGGATATTAGCATACACTTTTTTCCAAAACCATAATGAAAAGCTGGCCTTATTGATGTTGCTTATAGGGATATATATTGTCTATTCACATGAAACAGGCAATACGGTGACTGAGTTTAAAAATGAGGCGGTAGAGTCTCTTGATGAGTCAGCAAGTGATTGGGCAAAAGATCGGGGAGCAGGTGGTTTTGATGAAGTAGGTGCTCAAAAAGCAGTAAAATAGTCAAGGACTCTTTTTTCAAGCCAATAGTCCGGTTTGAAAAGACTCCCTCCAATAAATCCTACATGCCCTCCATAATCTGAAACTTCTAGAGTTATATATTCGGAGATCTCATCTTCATTTGGCAAAATATCAGTTGTCATAAATGGATCATCGCGAGAGTGGATAATTAGAGTAGGTGTTTTTATATCTTTTAAAAATTGTTTGGAACTGCACTTTGTATAGTAATCTTGCGCAGATTCAAATCCATGAATTGGAGCGGTATAAGCTCCATCAAATTTCCAAAATGTTTTTAGATTTTTAATCTCTGATTTTTTTAAATCTAGATGAGTAGACATATCAAACTTATCATACTTCTTTTTGAGTGCTGCATTTAGATCTTTGAGCAGAATATGTTGATAAAATTTTGAAAAACCTCTATCCATTTTGTTGGCACAAGTATCAAGCTGCACAGGTGCAGAGATAGAAATGGCCGCAGTTATAGGTGACTTGTTACCAAGCTCACCCAATAGCTTTAGCATCATATTTCCACCAAGAGAATAACCTATAGTGAATATTTTGGAATTTGGAAAGTTTGAGATAAGATGGTTTACCCACTCAAGTGCATCACCGCTCTCTCCACTATGATAAGAACGAGGGAGAGAATTTTCTACGCCAGAACAACCTCTAAAGTGCATCAGAACAGAAGCAAAACCATTTTTAGCCAACTCATTCATAGTGCCTTGAATGTAGGATGATTTATAAGAGCCGGCTAAACCGTGAAAAAGGATAACGATAGGAGTGCTAGAGTTAGGTCTTGGTTTGTTATGCCAGTAGCACTCTAAAAAATCTCCATCCTCGAGATTAAATTTTTCAATTTCCATATCAATAATTGGAAGCTTTCTGTCCCAAGGGAGCATTGTAAAAAGAGATGAGTAGAGTGTTTGTATATGTCTATTTCTGAGTATAAACGATGGTTCAAATTTGTTAATCACTGCTCAATCCTATATGTCATTACAATCTTATCAAATTTTTATGTATAGATGGATATAATCATCTACTTAAATCAACAATGGAGCCACCAGGTGAATAGAAAAAATATATATAATCCAGACTCAACAGAAAGTGTAAACGATAGGAAAATCTTTGGTGGTGATCCGACAGGTATTTTTGAACTAAACAACATTAAATATCAGTGGGCATATAATCTTTGGGAGATGATGTTAAACAACACATGGTTTCCAAAAGAGGTAGATATGACTCGTGATGTGAATGACTATAAAAATCTTACAGATTCTGAAAAAACAGCTTATGATAAAGCTCTCTCCCAACTGATTTTTATGGACTCGCTTCAGACTAACAACTTAATCGATAATGTAAATCCTTATGTTACATCTCCGGAGATTAACCTTATTTTAGTTCGTCAGTCATTTGAAGAAGCGCTTCACTCGCAATCATATGCTGTTATGGTTGACTCTATTTCAACTAACTCTGAAGAGATTTATGAGTTATGGCGTAGAGATATGATGCTAAAGGGTAAAAATGATGCAATCGCTGCTATTTATGAGGAGTTAGCTGAAAATCCAACTGAACACAACTTTGTTAAGGCCTGTTTTGCAAACCAGATTTTAGAGGGTATCTACTTTTACAGCGGTTTTACTTACATCTATACTCTTGCACGTTCGGGTAAAATGTTAGGTTCTGCACAGATGATTAGATTTATCCAAAGAGATGAGGTGACGCACCTAGTACTTTTTCAAAATCTAATTAACACTCTTAGAAAAGAGAGACCTGACCTCTTTACAGATAAGCTAAAAGAAGAGGTTATAAAGATGTTTAAAGAGGCTGTAAAACTAGAGACTGAGTGGGGTAAATATATCACTCAGGGTCAGATTTTAGGTCTAACTGATGATATTGTCGAGCAGTATATAAAATTTTTAGCTGATGATAGATTAACTTCAGTTGGGTTCGATAAGTTGTATAATGTAGAGAATCCAATCAAGTGGGTGGATGATTTTGCAAAATTCAATGACCAAAAAACTAACTTCTTTGAGGGAACAGTAACTAACTACTCTAAAGGTAGTATCAGCTTTGATGATGACTGGTAGGGTGATTGAGCAGACTCTTTGCTCACTTCTTTTTAAGACAACGGCTAACTATAACGATAACTTACAAACCTTACTAACACTAATAAAAAACACTCAAGAAAATTCGATTGTAGTGGCTCCTGAAGTCTGTTTGACTGCCTTTGACTATGATAACTTTGATGAGGTCTTAGAATTTGCTCCAGTCGCAACAGATGAGATAAAAAAAGTATCGTTTAACAAAACAGTTATACTAACAATGATAGAAAAAAAAGATGATGAGATTTTTAACTTTGTAAAAGTTTTTCATAATGGTGAAGTTATTTATGAGAGAGCTAAGGCGAGACTCTTTCGTTTTGGTGATGAACATAAGTATATGAGTGAAGGCAGCGATGAGACCATTAAAACCATTGAAGTTGATGGTGTTAAAATAGCTATTCTTATCTGTTTTGAGCTGCGTTTTAAAGAGCTGTGGCAGATCTCTGAGGGTGCAGATGTGATTGCTGTTCCATCTTACTGGGGAGCTTTAAGAACTGAGCACTTTAAGGCAATAACGCAAACACTTGCTATCATGAACCAGTGTTATGTAGTCACAAGTGATTCAGAGGATGAAGAGTGCACCAAGATGAGTGGGATTATAACACCTCAAGGTGAAGTACAGAGAAACGGGAATAAGCCTTGCTTAGAAGTACCATACAGTAAAAAAGAGATATCTCTGATGAGAAGATATATGGATGTAGGAATAGATGGATAGAATAACAGCAACAAAAACAGCAAAAATGGCGCAGGAGTGTAACAAGGTTTTTCCTCTCTCTCCAGAAATTGAAAAAGCGATAGCAAATACAAATAGAGAAGCCTTTGTACCTACAGGTTTTAGACACAATGCTTACAAGCTAGATGCTCTTCCACTAAGTTCTGAGCAGTGGATAAGTTCACCTTTAACAGTTGCTATGATGACAGAGTATTTAGTTCCAAGAGGAGCAGACAGGGTTTTAGAGGTCGGTTGTGGTAGTGGGTATCAAGCAGCAGTTCTTTCACACCTTTTTCGGGGTGTATTTTCTATTGAGAGAATTGAGCCACTCATGCTTGAGGCAAAAACAAGATTTAGAAAGTTAAACATCAATAATATTCATACAAGAACAGATGATGGACAAAACGGCTGGATACAGTATGCTCCATACGATAGAATTCTTTTTTCAGCAACTGCAAAAGAGATACCAAGCAAACTTTTTGAACAGTTGGCAGACGGCGGAATACTTCTGGCTCCGATGCAAAAAGGAAATAAACAGATCATTACGCGTTTTATGAAAAATGGCTCATCTATAGAAGAAGAAGAGTTGGATGAGTGTGATTTTGTACCAGTTCTAGATGGTGTTCAAAAATAGTTATTAAGTTTTTTATTGTAAAATACAGGTAATTAGATAAAGGGCATCAGTATGGAAGATATGTACGGCATCAAATATAGCAAACCGGAAGTTGTTTTACTTCAAGACACAGGTATTGGAGTAGCAGAAGCGGCTGCGAGAACTTGTTATGATTCATTTGAAAATAGTGAAAATAAAGTTATTAAAAATATTGAACACAATCTTCCAGACACATCTATGTGTGATGAATTAAACGCGATTGATGACTCTAAACTTTTAGATGATTTAGCATGGACATACTTTCACCACTCTATCTTAGAGCATGCGAATCTTAGTTTTTTAGTTCGAGGAACCTCACGTGGAGTTCTCCAAGAGCATGCCCGTCACCGTATTCAAGCAATCTCTGTTAGAAGTACACGCTACACAATGAGCTCCGTGATAAATGCCTTTGTAGCTTCAAGACATGGCGGGAGTAAAGATTTTTTTATAGATACTGTTATGGGTTTTGACATGTTTGTTACTACTGACAAAGATTATAACAGACTCGAGATTGGTGCAATTTATGATAAGTTAGAGTATCAGTCAAAAGTAGTGGAAGATTTTCACTCTATTGCAGTTGCAAAAAGCTCTATTCCTCTTATAGCTGAGCTGGAGGGAGATGCCGGGAAGCTTTTTGATGCACTTCAAGCCGGAAAGAAGAAGCGTAATGTTGGTGATGCCTTTAAGCATATTATCTCAGATAATGTAAAAGTAGATATGGTAGTAACTTTTAACCTTAGAAGTTTGAAAAATTATTTCACTCTTAGAGACAGTGGAGCTGCGTTTTTTCAAATTCGTTGGCTTGCTCAAGAGATGATGAGAGTTACCCCAAAAAAATATTTAGACCTTATAATTAAAAATAAATCATAAAGGAGTCATTATGTTCAAAGTATATTTACTAACAGCTTTTTTATTTGCAGGATGCTCAAACATTGAGTTCAGTGCAACTATGTGTGATGAGATAGCTTCTGATCCTCACGCTACCATGCCACAAGAGTGTAGAAACTACAGTGAAAAAGAGGCAGAGAAAGCATTTAACAAAACGAAAGATGAGAAAAAAGTTTCAGACCAAGATATAAAATTTGACAAGGAAGAGAATGAGTAATATCTGTGAGTTATGTGGTTCCCAAGATGAACTAAGTGACTTTATCGTAAATGGTTCAGATGATGAGGCAAGTATAGTTTTATGCTCCACATGTAAAGTGCAGATAGAGAGTGGTGAACTAGATGAAAACCATTTTAACTGTCTCAATGACTCTATGTGGAGCGAGTCGAGCGCTGTTAAGGTTCTGACTTTTAGATTGTTAAACCAGCTTGGTCGTCAAGATTTAGTAGATATGATGTACCTTGAAGATGATGAGAGAACTTGGGCTGAGTCTGGCTTAGAGAGTGATGATAAGTTGGTTTACAGGGATGCAAATGGTGTTACACTTGCTTCTGGAGACACAGTTGTTATTACTAAAGATTTGGATGTTAAGGGAACAGGTTTTACAGCTAAACGCGGTACGGCTGTTAGAAATATAGGTCTTGTCCCAAATGATGAGACACATATTGAAGGTCGTGTGAATGGCGTAAAGATTCACATACTTACAAAATATCTTAAAAAGTCACAATGAGATGTATTTTCTTGCCGGAGGCAAAGCTTTAGTGAAGGGAATTTTTAAAGAATTCACTTCTTTAAAAAGGAGAGGGTGGTGAAACCACATGCAAGATTTCATAAGATAGATAAGGATTTTCGTAACCCTTATGCACGTGATAGAGATAGAATTATTCACTCTAGTTCGTTTAGAAAGCTTGAGTATAAAACGCAGGTCTTTTTAAATCAAGAGGGTGATTTTTTTCGTACTCGTCTCACTCACTCTATAGAAGTTTCACAAATTGCCCGCTCAATCACTTCAAATTTGGGTCTTAATGAGTCACTCGCAGAGGCGATAGCCTTGGCACATGATTTAGGTCATACTCCTTTTGGACATGTAGGTGGAGATAGTTTGGATGAGTGCCTAAAAGCTGATGGATTTAAAAATGGATTTGAGCATAACTTTCAGAGTTTTAGAGTTGTTTCATCTCTAGAGAAGCGTTATAAAGGTTTTAATGGACTCAATCTCACGTTTGCTACTTTAGAAGGGATTTTAAAGCACTCATATCCATATAGAAAAAGTTTTTTACCAGACTCTATTCATGAGCAGTTCAACTTAGATACACATCCCTCCATTGAAGCGATGGTTGTTGACCGTGCAGATGAGATAGCATATATGAGTCACGATATTGATGATGGTATTCACTCTGGACTTATTAGTTTTGAGGACTTAAAAGAGAGTGAACTAATCCAGGAGATTTTAGAAAAAGTTGCACTTGAGGGTGTTGGACAGGAGAATGACGAGATGTTTCGTTATCGCTTTAGCTCACACCTGATTAACCATCTGGTATATTCACTGCTTGAGTACTCAAAAGATAGGATAGAAACAGCTGAAGTTTTAAGTGCTACGCTCGATTCTAAGAGTGAAATCCCTATCGGTTTTGAACCACTTTTAGAGACGAAAATAAAAAAGCTAAAAAAGCTACTTTTTCAAAAAATGTATCAACATAAAAAGATAGTTATCAAGATGTTTGCTGGAAAACAGGCGATAAAAGGGCTTTATAACGGTTTGATGGAAGAAGAGAAGATGCTTCCTGATTTTTATTATAAGCAACTTGAATATCGCTCAAAACATCGTGTAGTAGCGGATTACATAGCAAGCATGAGTGACAGGCATGCACTCTCTTTTTACAATGAGATGTACGGAAAACTATAACTATATAGTTTTCTATATAAAAAATTATATACTGGATAAAAATAAAGCAATTTTTATTTTTTTACTGATAGAGAGCTTTCTATTTGGTGAAATTTTAGACATTAATAGTAAGGATGTTGTACCAAAGGTTTGAACAACTATACCACTGTTGGTTGGAAGTTTGACTAGAAGATAAACTTTAGCCTCGAAAGGCTAAGGTTTACAGGCGTGATTCGTAACGTCTCATCATATAAAGACGTTTAAGCATTTTCTTACGAGATGCAATTTTGAATTTCTTACGTTTTTCAGTTTCCGTTTCGTGGAAACGGCGAGCACGAGCTTCTGTAACGATTAAGTTACGGTCAGTCTGCTTTTTGAAACGTCTATAAGAAGCGTCAAAGTTGTCATCATGGCGTAGTACGATACCAGGCATATCACATCACCCACTTTCTTTAAAATTTGAACTGGAATTATACCCTAATATTTCTATTTTGCAAAATTCTGTCTGTACATGGGTATATTTGAAGTTTAATATTGTTTGTGCCATAATATGTGACTATCCTCTTTTGCTTGGAGAAAAAATGAAAAAAGCTTTAGTCTATATAATTTTGATTGTTATTGTAGTTGGCGGATATTTAGCTTATAAAGAGGCTTCAAAACTGTTGCCTTTTTATAAACAATTAACTCAAGAGAGAGTTGGTACAGAGAAAGATTTAAGGGCTATTGAGCAGAAGAATGCTTACTTTGTCGGGGCTGCAAAGTGTTTGGAGTGTCACGAAGAAAATCATAGATCATGGAGTCATTCACGACATCCAAAGATGATACAAGATCCCGTAGCAAATCCATCTGTTGTTGTAGCTGATTTTTCAAAACTTCCAAAAGATGCTAACTTTGCACTCAAAGATGCGGTATATACTGTGGGTGGTAAGTTTAAACAGCGATTTATGATGCGAAAAGATATTAATGGCAGTGAAGATTATATCTTGGGAAATTACCAGTGGAATGTCCAAACTCAAAAATGGCAGGGTTTTAAGCCTTGGAAGTACTGGTACAAAGATGCGTATCCCCATAGTAATGAGCAGCTACCTACATCAAGAGCTTGTGATGGTTGCCACTTTACAGGGTATATGTCTACAGAGCAGAGGGTAGATGTCGGGATAGCGTGTGAATCGTGTCACGGACCTGCGTCAAATCATATTAAGAACCCAAAATCTAAAGTTTATAAAGCAAGCCTGAGTGATCCTGTTAGACAAAATGAAGTCTGTCTGCAGTGTCATATGAGAAACCGCGATAAGCGTTTAGAAGATCAAAATATGAGTGAGATTTATGGCGATGCTAGAGACTATCCATTTGGATATGAAGCAGGTAAGCCTTTGAGTGAGTATAAGTTAGTAGCTCCTTTTGTTATGGGACACGAGACTAAGGAGTTTTATGCTAACGGTATGGGCAAGAAGAATCGTATGCAGGGAAATGAGTTTGTTCACTCTATGAAAGGCAAGATAGGTATCACCTGTATAAATTGTCATGACCCTCATACCTTAGAGCCAACAGCTGAGAAGAATAGTGGGAATGACTTATGTATGAAGTGTCACTCTTTTAGTTCTCCTATAGGACCACATCAGAAAAGTTTAGAAAAACATACTAGACATAAAGCTGATTCAAAAGGTTCACTCTGTGTTGAGTGTCATATGCCAAAGGTTGCAAAGCATACAGGCAAGTCTCCTATAACTGTGAGAACGCACTCATTTGGTTTTGTAACACCCAAGGAGACACTGATGTATAAGATGCCTAAAGAGACAAATGCATGTTATGCCTGCCATAATGAGAGTAGTTCGGAACCTAGAGATATGAAAACTCTGCAGAAAGATTTAGAGTCCTGGGGAATGATTGGCTGGGATAAGAGGTGAGGGCTCTCCAAAGTAATAACCTTGGAACTCATCTATATCTAACTCTTCACAGACGGCCAGTATCTCTTGGGAGTGAATAAATTCAGCAATAACTGTTATATCTAAGTTATGCGCGAAGCTTACCAAGGTTTTTACAATATTATATGCTTTGGTGTCCGTATTTATATTCACTACTAAAGAGCCGTCTATTTTGAGATAATCCGGTTTTAAATCGATCAGATATGAAAAATTAGAGTAACCAGTTCCAAAGTCATCAATAGCTATTTTAGCTCCCTTGTTTTTAATAAAGTCAATAAAATCGTGTACTCCTGCTATATTGTGAATACTCTCACTCTCAACAAGTTCAAAGATCACTCTGCTTGGATCGCTGAAGTTCTCAAGTTGATTTTTTATAAAATCTCGAGTCACTTCATTTAAAATATCATCCGCTTCGATATTGATTGAAAAAGATAGCTCTTTGTCCCTAAACTCTTTAAAAGCCTGAAATATCATAGCTCTTGTTATGTGCGGGTAGTACTTTGTCTTTTTTGCAATATCCAGGAAAAAATAGGGGGATAAAACCTCTTTTTTGTCTCTCATCCTAACTAAAGCTTCATATTTGATGACTTCTCTGTTTTTATTGACAATAGGTTGATAGTAGGCTATAAAATCATAATTGTTTATCGCATTCTTTATCTTCATAATCATTTCGAGATTTTCAACCTGTCTGTTTTCGGCCTCTAGTTTTTTATCGTATACAACGAGGTCTACATGCTCTTTTTTTGCATGTATAAGAGCAATATCTGCTTTTTCTATAGAGTGTTCAGATTCAAAAGAGATTCCTGCATGAAGGGATATGTTTATCTCTAAATCCTCCTCTTCGATATAGATTGTTTCATGTTCAAGACTATTAATTAGATGTTGTATCGTCTCCTTGAACTTCTGTTCACTCTGTATATTGTTATTTAAGATTACTGCTTCATCGGCACCTAAACGGTATATATGCAGAGCAAATTCATCGAGGTGCATTTTCGCTTTTTTGCTTAACTCTTGGAGTACTTTATTTCCAAGATGAACACCATAAGAGTCATTTATATCTTTAAAAGATGCGACATCTAAAATGGCTATATGAAATTTTTTAAGCTTTTTAGTATCTTTAAACAGGGCTTCTCTATTTGGAAGACCTGTAAGTGAATCAGTTAAAAATTGAACTTCGAGCTCCTTGGTTTTAATTAAAATCTGCTTTTCCATTGAACTGTAAAGCATATTCAGCTCTTGAGCCATTGTGTTAAAAGCAAGAGAGAGCTGACCCACTTCATCCTTGGAGTTAACTTCTATCTTTTTAGTAAAATCTTTTTTTGCAAAAGAGCTGACTACTGCTTTAAGTTTTTCGATTGGTGATACAATTTTTTTCACAATGAATAAGGCAAAGAGAAGTGATATCAGTAAGGATAGAGCAACAGATATGGAAATATTACCTAAGGCATCATCTTTCATAGCTTTGATAGACTTGTTGAGTATCTCATCTGATGCATAAAGAGATACAGCTGCACCAAGAGCCGCTATTGCATGACCCTTAGAGTTTGTTACAGGATATGTTATATCTATCAATCTCTCGCCATCTTTACCATCTTCATAAAGAATGGTAGTTTTATTTCTCAAAATTGCGTTAATGTCCTCTGTATGTGAAGGAGCATTTATAATATCTATATCTGTACTTACTATATGTACGTATTGGTTCGTTTCACTCTTTTTTGCATGAAGTGTGAGTCTTTTTATATGGGGAAGTCTTTCTATCGTAGCCTCAAACATTTTTTGAATATATTCTGTCTTTTTTAAGTGCTCTTTATCTACAATATTTGCGTTTAGAACCTGAACAAAAGAGGTAATCTCTCTTTCTCTATAGGCACTCAGGTCAGCTGAGTTTTTTTCTATATTGTATAGCAGTATAAACGATAAAAAGGCACCAATTATGAGAATAACTAAAAAATAACCTAGAAGTAACTTGTAAAGTAATTTCACTCTTGATACCCCTCTACGCTATAAAATAACAAATCCCCTCAATTACTACCAAAAGAGGGTCTATTATAGCATATTAGCGATTAAAACAGTAGTTTAAAGGGCTAGAAAATGATTGTAAGTTTTAGAGAAGCGTAAAGAAGTTCTATTGTATACTCTTGCATGTTTATTGTAATTTCTCTAGCTAAATTCTCTGTTATTTTATTATAATACAATTCCATAACAGAGGATTATAAGGATTATATTGTGGAATATTTTACACTCTTTTTTCAAGCACTCATGGACCTTAGTAATGCCATGGCTCCCTACATACTGTTTGGGCTTTTCTTTGCCGGTATTTTGCACGAACTAGTTCCAGAGACCGTGGTTACAAAACACTTAGGAAAAGAGAGTATCTCTTCAGTTATAAAATCTACTATCTTTGGTATTCCTCTTCCTGTCTGTTCATGTGGGGTTATTCCTCTGGCTACAAGCATTAAAAAGAGTGGAGCAAGCAAAGGTGCAACTCTTTCATTTTTAATCTCTACACCTATAACCGGAGTTGATTCAATTCTTGCTACTTACGGAATGTTTGGCTGGGTGTTTACGATATACAGAGTTCTCACTTCTATGGTAATAGCGATGGTCGCAGGAGTATTGACAAATGTTTTTGATAAGACAGAGGAGAAACCAAAAGCTGCTTTTTCTGCAACGGGCGTGAGTAAACCATCTTTTGCCACCCCAAATTCATTTTCAGTGGTACCAAAAGTTGAAGAAGAGACGCCAAGCTGTTGCTCGTCAGGTATGGGAGAGGGTAATACAAAAGCTCCATTCTCTATAATAAAAGCTCTACGTTATGCATTTTTTACACTTTTGAGTGATATAGCAAAGCCTCTTTTTTGGGGTCTGATAATTGGTGCTTTAATAACAGTGGCTATTCCTCAAAATCTAAGTGACATATTAGTTGAATACTCATGGCTCTCTTACATCATAGTAATAGCTATTGCAGTGCCAATGTATGTCTGTGCAACTTCGTCTCTGCCAATTGCTGCAGGATTAATGCTTAGCGGAGTGAGTGCCGGAGCTGCCTTTGTATTTTTGAGTGCGGGACCGGCAACCAATACTGTAACAATTGGTGTAGTGAAAAAGATGTTAGGAAACAGAGCTCTTTATATCTATTTGGGAAGTATAGTCGCAGGTAGTGTTTTGTTTGGATTGGGACTTGATTATATATTTAGTACTATAGATATAAACCCTAAGTCTTTAGTTCACATGGGAGAAGACGCTGGGGTAGTTGCAATAGCAAGTAGTGTGGTTTTATGGAGTTTTGTGTTCTATTTTTTAATAAAACCATATTTAAAGAGATAGTACTAACTCTTTACTAACCTTTGTGTGTAATAATACCGCTATAAAAACAAAAAAAAGGAAAGAGAAGATGAAAAAAGTGACAGCAGTACTAGCTTTAGTAGGTACGTTAACACTTGGTTTAGCAGCAGATGCTACAATAGATGCTCAGATTGAGAAAATTCAGAATGCTTCAGCTGCTGAAAAAGTTCAGATTATGAATGAGTTAAAGTTGCAACTTGCTACAATGAGTAAGGAGCAACGTCAAGAGGCTATAGCTAGAATGCAGGCAAAACTGCAAAATAGCGGTGAGATGACTAAGGCTCAGATTCGAGAGAGAAACCGTGTTAGAGAGAATCAGAAAGAAGCTACTGAAGATATGCTTCGTGCTCAACATATGAATCAAAATCAGACAGGTAGCCAGTTGAAGGCTATGGATCCTGATGCTGGGAGTATGGGGCCTTTCTAGACAGATAAAGATCGTTCCGTAGGCGATTTAAATAGGATAACGGATGATGAAAAGCTTACTCTTTGTTGCATCACTATTGATGGCGGTGAGCTTGTGTGCCTACACAGACAGTGATATGGATGGCGTCGACGATAGCATTGATCAGTGTCCAAATACCCCTTTAACAGATTTAGCAGATATTAGTGGATGTACGAAGGGGAGCCTGGCTTCTCCTCACCATTATGATATTATTGTTGGATTGAACTATTCAGACTCAGACTATAGAAGTTTAAATGCAATGGATACTCTTGCAACTTCTTTTCAAGTAGATTATTATTATAGACAGCTTTCAATTCAAGCGTCTACCTCTTTCTTTACAACTGATGGAGGTAGGTATAGTGATAGCGGACTTTATGACTCTTTTTTGGGTGCTTCATATAGATTGGATAGATCAGATAATCTTTCAATCTCTCTTAGTGCAGGTCTGATTCTGCCAACTTATCATACAGAATTAAATAATAACAACATGGATTATACAGCTTCTATGAATCTGAGTTATACATTAGAAAATATTAACATATTTGGCGGTTATACATTTACTTTGATAAATGATGATAACGTAGATGAGATTACTTACCAAAATACAAACACTCTCAGTGTAGGTGTTGGTTCTTATGTTGATAATAAGTTGTATATGAGTGCATCTTATAGTGTAGGTGATAGTATATATAAGGGTTTAGCTGATATAAAAACAGCGACAGTGCATGGCTACTACTCTATAGATAAAGATAGGTTTGCGACTGTTAGTTATGCGCATGGGCTTAGTGATACAGCAAGTGACAACTACTTCTCTGTCCGCTTAGGCTTCCTCTTTTAAGGGAATAGATTTGAAAAAACAGATACTGCTTCTTGAAGATGATTATGAACTGGCAGAGACACTGCAGGAGCTTTTAGAGTCCAATGACTATGGTGTGGATTTAGTTCATAATGGTAATGAGGCCATTGATGCTTCATACGATAATAGCTATGATCTTTATATTTTTGATATCAATGTTCCCGATATAAATGGCTTAGAGCTCTTAAAAAGTCTACGTGAGGCTGATGATAAGACACCTGCAATATTTATCAGTGCGCTTGTAGATCTGAACTCTATAACTAAAGGCTTTGAAGTTGGTGCAGATGATTACATCAAAAAACCTTTTTTCCCCCAAGAGCTTTTAATTAGAGTGAATGCGAAGTTTACGCAAATAAGCAAGGAGATAATCTTTGAAAACTTAAGATATTCTCCCAATAGTAAAGAACTTTATATAGATGACAAGATAGTCTCTCTTGGAGAAGCCCAAGCGTGTATCTGTGATGCTTTTATGAGAAATATCGGCTCTGTTCTAGATAAAACTATACTTATGGATTGTCTGCAAAGCTCATCAGACACCGCTTTGAGAGTAGCTATTAACAAGTTTAAGCAGACAACAAATTTAGCGATAAAAAATATTCGTGGAATAGGGTATATTCTTGAAAAAAGTTGAACTTGAATCTCTGCTAAAAAGTTTTTTACTCTTTTTTATATCACAAGCTATACTAGTCGGTACTATATATTTTGTAAATTATACAAAAGAGCTACAGGCGTTTGATGAATCGATTTTCACAAAAATGAGAATATGTAGTTTAAATCTAAAATGTGAAGAGTTTGAAATTGGTTTTGCTCCGGTAGATGAAGAAAAGCTTTACAAACTACATAAAGATGAGAATGCTCTTAGCTCATACTTTTCGATTCCAAACTCTACCAAGCATAGTTTAAAAGTCTACTTTTTAAAAGAGAAGTATAATTTAGAGATTCAAAAATTAAAAAATGAGATGCTTTTAGACTTTTTTATGGTTTTGGTGTTCGTTTCTATTCTTTCCTTAGTGTTTACTATATACGCACTATACCCCCTAAAAAATGCACTGAACCTAACAGAGGAGTTTATAAAAGACATACTTCATGATTTTAATACTCCTCTCTCTACCTTGCGCTTAAACATATCTATGCTTGAGAACGAGATAGGAGCTAACAGTAAAATAAAACGTATACAAAACAGTGTGCAAAACATTTTAAATCTGCAAGCAAATCTCCGCTCATATCTTCATAATCACAGTTTACAAAAAGAGAGTTTTGATTTAGGAAAGATATTAGAGAACCGAGTCAGTATGATAGAGAAGAACTTTAAGGGGCTAGAGTTTAGAGTCGAGGTTAAAGATGTAGTTGTAAATACTAACAGTGATGCCTTCATACGCATAATAGATAACTTACTTTCAAATGCAGCTAAGTATAATAAAAAAAATGGAAAAGTAGTGTTGAAGATGGAAGATACTACTTTAAAAGTTGAAGATACAGGTAAGGGAATAAAAAAGCCCTCCAAAGTATTTAAGAGGTTCTACAAAGAGCAGGAGAGAGGTATTGGAATAGGGCTTCATATTGTGAAGAAGCTATGTGATGAACTAGGCATTGAAATTGGAGTTGAGAGCAGAGTCGGCGAAGGTACAACTTTTTCTTTAAATCTAAAAAATCTAATATAAGTTTTTAATCCACATTCGAGTATAATTTCTTCATGATTGCTCAAGACTCCATAGAAGCCTTAAAGGCACGACTTGATATTGTTGATGTTGTAGGAAGTTATGTTGAGCTGAAAAAAGCGGGCGGTAACTTTAAAGCACCCTGTCCTTTCCATGATGAAAAATCTCCCTCATTTGTTGTAAGCCCACAAAAACAGATATATCACTGCTTTGGCTGTGGTGCCGGCGGTGACAGCGTTAAGTTTGTTATGGAGTATGAGAAACTTAACTACCCTGAAGCTCTGGAGAAGTTAGCTGATTCTTATAACTTTACGCTCAACTATACAGATAACAAACATAACAAACCGCGTTCACAGGTTATGGATTCACTTAATGAGTGGTACAAGAGTCTTTTAAACTCTAAACCAACTGCACTGGAGTACATAAAAGAGCGCGGGATTTACGAGAGTAGTGTAGAGAAGTTTGGTATCGGCTATGCACCCGATTCAAATGCGACGATTAATTATGTGAAATCTCAGATGTTTACGATGAATGAAGCAGTTGAGATGGGTGTTATAGGTTATGATGGTGGAAGAAATTTTGCCAGATTTATAGAGCGTATAACTTTTCCTATTCACTCTGCAAATGGCTCTTTAGTCGGTTTTGGCGGAAGAACTATTACTGGTCATCAGGCAAAATATGTCAACTCTCCTGAGACACCATTTTTCAATAAGTCGCGCCTGCTGTACGCATATCATCTAGCAAAACAGGCACTCTATAAAAAGAGTGAAATAATTATAACAGAGGGTTACCTTGATGTTATTATGCTGCATCAGGCCGGCTTTGATAATGCAGTTGCAACTCTTGGAACTGCTCTTACAGCTGAACACCTACCACTTCTTAGAAAAGGTGACCCTAAAGTTGTTATGGCTTATGATGGAGACAGTGCTGGACGTGCAGCAGCTCTTAAAGCGGCGAAGCTTCTGAGTGCCGCAGGATTTCGTGGGGGTGTTGTGATTTTTGGCGGTGGTTTAGATCCTGCAGATATGGTAAAAGAGGGACGAGTTGAAGAGCTTGCAAATATGTTTAGGGAGCCAAAGGTTTTTATAGAGTTTGTACTTGATGAGATACTCTCTCTTTATGATCTGAGTGACCCAAAAGCAAAAGAGTCTTGCATGGCTGAGGGAATAGCTTATCTTAAAACCCTCTCTCCTCTTCTGCAAGAGGAGTATAAGACTTACTTAGCTTCACGTTTGGGCGGGCTTGGGGTCTCCCCATCACTGCTTAAGGTAAATAACCAAACAAACACTAACAATCAAAACGCACCCTTGATTCAAAAGAATTCTCATAAAGATATGTGGGAGCTTTCCCTTATAAAAACTGTTCTAGAACATCCACGTTTTATAGACCAGATTTTAGATGTTTTAGACCCCTCACTTCTGCAGTTTCATTCTCAAGAGTTTGCTTCTGCATTACAGGGACAAAATGACAATCCACACCTGATGGCAATATCAGTGGATGAGACAATAAAATCACTTAAAGATGAGGATGAGCTCAAGGCAGAACTTATTACATTCCTCTCACGTCACTATGAAAGAGAACTAAAAAAAATAAATCTGCAGCAAAACATCTCATTTGAAGAGAAAGCTTTCTATATTCGTAAGCTTCGCGGTAAAATTGCGAAACTTAAACGTGGTGAACTGGTTACTTTTGGAGATTAGTTAGTTACATACAACCCTGTTCCGGCCACCCTCTTTAGCTTTATAAAGTGCGATGTCAGCGCGCTTCAAAATACTCTCTTTGGTATCTTCATTTTTTGATGTAGTAACACCTATACTCATAGTTACTTCTATACCTTGTTTAAACTCATAAGAGGAGATGGCAACTTTTAATTTTTCTGCAAAACTTATAGCCTCTTGTTCTTTTAGATTTGAAGAGATTATAATAAACTCTTCCCCTCCCCATCTGATAAAAGCATCACTTTTACGAATATGTAAAGAGATAATTTCGGAAAACCTCTTTAACACATAGTCACCAATATCATGCCCATACCTATCATTAATATCTTTAAAATTATCTATATCAAGCATTAAGACGCTAAATAGGTTTTTGTATCTATCCGCTTTACCTATCTCTAAGTCAATGAGTTCATTACCGCTATATCTGTTAAAGATACCTGTTAAACTATCTATAGTTGCACGCTTATGCAACTCCTCTTCCATATTCATACGAGAGGTGATATCTCTCCCGGTTGAGACAAAGTTTTGTAAAATATGATTGTTATCACAGAGAGGTGTTATTGTCTTCTCTTCATAATAGACTTGATTGTTTTTTTTCCTATTAACTACTGTATTTGAGTAAGTTTCCCCGCTGTTTATTGTCTCCCAAAGTTCTTTATAAAACCCATTTTCGTGCTCTCCTGAGGAGAGTATATTTGGTCTTTTTCCAATAAGCTCATTTCGTTTATACCCAGTTTGAGCCACATAGGCATCGTTTACGTATGTAATAGTACCGTTTTTATCAGTTATCATAATGAGCTCGTCAGTCTGTTCAACTGCTTGAGCAAGTATTTTTAGTTTCTGCTTCGTTTGTGTTATATCTGTTATATCTACTGCTGTACCCAGTCCGGCATAGCCATCTTCATATTTGATGGTCTCTGTCATAACACGTATGATTTTCTTTTCACCGCTTTTAGCGATAAATTTTAAATCCTGATACTCTTTAGGAAACTTCTCACCGGACAATCTCTTCGACATTGTGTCTTTAATATCATCTTGCATAGATTTTTCTAGAATTTCCCACGGGGATATATGGTACAGCTCTTCTGCACTATATCCGATAGCGCTTGTAAGAGCTTGATTTACATAAGTGAATTTATCCCTATAGATAAATATACCCATTTGGGAGTTTTCAGCGATAGTGCGAAATTTCTCTTCACTCTCTTTGAGATTTAGCTCTACTTTTTTCTTCTCTGTAGTATCGAGTGCGATAACAACAAACTGCTCACTCTCATCAACCCTTATGAGTTGAACATGAGCTTCAACATTGTAAAATGTACCATCTTTTCTTTGGTGTGTAGTATCTAAAGTGATCTCATCTTTTGAAGCATCGCGAAGAGGGAGAAGGGCTTTTACAAATTGTTGTTTTGTATACTCCTCTTTTATATCAACCGGAGTCATATTTTTTATCTCCTGGAGGGTATAGCCAATATTCTTTTCAGCGCCTCTGTTTAGATATGTAAATTTTAAATTATCTTTATCAAACATGTAGATCTCATGCACACTGTTGTCAATAAGTTTTCCAAGAAGTTGAAGTTTGCCCTCTAGAGCTTTTTGTTCAGTGATATCGACTATTGTTCCAAGGTAGTACGTTGGATTACCATTACTATCCCTTTCAATAATGGTTCTGTCATCTACCCAGCGAATAGAGCCATCAGCCGTCAGTATGCGGTATACTTGAGTAAACTTATTATTCTTGTTTTGAGTGTGTTCAGCTACCTCTTCGCTAATCCTCTCTAAATCATCAGGGTGAACAATATCTTTATAGTCTATTTTTTTTGATAAAAAATCATCGACAGAGTATCCCAGATTACCAATATTGTTGGAGACATACTCTACAGGCCAGTTTTCTGTAGGTAGCCAGAAAAATACGATTGTCTGACTGTTGTCAATAAAATTATTAAGTTTTTTTACTCTCTCCTCAAGTTGCTTCTCTTGTGTCAGGTCTTCATACATTGCCATGACATCACCGTTTGGCAGTTTTATAATCTCATTTTTTCGCCAACCGCTTATACGCCCATCTTCGTAAAACTTGAGGTCAAACACCTCATTTTTACCACTCTCATAAACACGTTGAAGAACTTCAAAGAGACCATAATCCTTAACACCTGGAAAGATATCAGTAAGTTGCTTGCCTATTACTGACTCTTTTTTTATATTTTCAGTCACCTCAGCTGTTTTATTAAAGTCAACAAAGACAAAGTCATCGCCCTCGACTTTATAGACGACTACGTTAATAGGGATGAAATCTATAGGTATATGATACAGTCTTAAGTCATTTATATTTTGAGACACAGCGACTCCTGCGGATGGGATTAAAGTATATAACTATTACTAATATTACATACTTCATTATAACAAAAAAACACTTTTTATTTAGAAACTTCTTTATTCTACGGTTTCATGGTAAAATTGCAGCATTAAAACGAGGTGAACTGGCTAAACTTTAAAGTTAGCTCTTGTGCCTAACCAAGGAATTATAAAATGAAAGCAATAGCACTCTTCTCAGGCGGATTAGACTCCACATTAGCAATGAAACTTATTATAGATCAAGGCATTGATGTTTTGGCAGTAAATATTAGTACAGGTTTTGGAAGTACAAAAGACAGATTAGAACATATGCAAAATATGTGTGATCAGGTTGGTGCGGAGTTAAGAATAGTAGATATACAGAGTGAATATCTACAGGATGTCCTGTTTGACCCCAAACACGGTTATGGTAAAAACTTTAATCCTTGTATCGATTGTCATGCAAAAATGTTTGCAGTCGCTAAGCGTATTATGGAAGAAGAGGGTGCTTCATTTTTATTAAGCGGTGAAGTTATGGGTCAGCGTCCAATGAGTCAAAACAAAGATGCTCTGCAGACGGTACTTAATGAGAGTAATTGTGACGGTCTTCTGCTTCGTCCAATGTCAGCACTGCGTTTAGCGCCGACTGTTGCTGAAGAGAAGGGATGGGTAGATAGAGATAAGCTAGAGGGCATAACAGGTCGTTCACGTGACAGACAACTAGAGTTAGCAAAAGAGATAGGCTTGGAAGACTTTGAGTCTCCTGGTGGTGGCTGTCTTCTAACAGATGAGAACTTTGGTAAAAAAATGTTCGATTTTATAAAATATGATAAGTTTGAAGTAAAAGATATCCCTGTTATGAAGTTTGGTCGTCACTTTCGTTTACCAGATGGAGCAAAACTGGTTATCGGTAGAGACAAGGAAGAGAACCAGTATCTCCAAGATATAGACAATGATAAATATTATCATATAAAAACAGTAGGTCTTCCTGGCCCTCACGCACTTCTTAGTAAAAGCGCAACTCCAGAAGATAAAGAGCTCTCAGCAAACGCAATTTTAACATACTGCAAGACATCTGTTGATAATAGTTATACATTATCATATGATGGTGAAGAAGTTACAAGTTCACCATTTACTTCACGTGAGGCTATGAAACCTTTCAGTATTCTATAACTATTTGCTATACTGACCTTAATTTATACAAGGTTGGTTTATGGCTGGAATACATTTTTCATTTGATGATTTTAAACAACTGCTTGCTTTAAATATGGGTATATCAGATAGGCTAGATGAGAATCGTGCGGAGAGTTTTACTCTTTTGTATTGTGATTTTAGTGCTATTCCTCCAGAGGTTGTAGACTCATCATTAACAGATATACTCAGAACTTCAGATGCTATTGTCAATGAGGGAACGGATTACTTTTTTGTACTCCCTTATACCGATAAGTATGGTGCAGAGATTGTGAAGAAAATGTTTGATGAGTTTTTTGCAAAGTTTCTGAACTCTTTTTTACTCAGTTACCCAGCTGATGGTGAAACACCTGAAGAGATATTGGGGTCTATGCAGGATAGCGTGAGCACATTTTACAAGGATGATCTACACTGTTTAGATAGATTTACAAGAAATTATTAGTTTATGCACTACAATGAGCAAAGCCCATTGTGGTGGCAGGGACTTAAGTCCCTACAACCCCCTAAAGCTACAAAACAAGAGAATCGCTCGCGAAGCGATGTTTCTTTAGAAAAAATAAATTTTTGAGAAAAGTACTAATAAGTTTTTTTTGTAAAGTTATAATCTTTTGAATTTTTATAAAAAGAGATAGCATCTGATATCTTCTGCTCTTTATATAGTTTTTTATCACACACCCACCTACATTTAATCTTTTTGTTTTCCATCGCCGCTCTATTTTCAGGAGAAACCTTCGTCTCAAAGTTTGAATTTGACAACAACATGGTGGAGAGTAAAAGATAAATCAGTTTATTCATAGGCACAATATCGGCACTATCATCAATAGCTTAAGTAAAACAGTGGAACAAAAAATGCTGTATTTAATAAAAAACCCTTATATTTTAGGGAAAAATACGGGAGAAAAGATGATTTCATTAGATACAAAACAAGAAACTACTGCTTCATCTTCACCTCTGAGCTTAACATCATCAGAGGAGGAGCCAAAGGTCTCTTTTTCTGAGCTTTTAAAGGGAACTGGTCCTAAAAAAGATAATAAAACAATCCAAAATGGAGCTATCGTTTTAGCACTAGAGAGTGATCAAAAAGTAGTTAAAGAGAACTCACAACCTATAAATAAAGATACACTTCTATCACTCCTAAAAACTGATGAACCTATAGAGATAAATCCAAAAATCACACAAAGTCTAAGCGTGAAAGAGCTGAAAACTTTAATAGCGGGTGCAAAAGAGTATCTTAAAGAGAAGATAGTTCAAAGTGATGGTTTTAAAAATGCACAGATAAAAGAGCTTCCTAAAACACTTAAAGGTTTATCTGAATTAGCTCAAAAAATTGGAATAGATGTTTCAAAAATAACTATAGAAGAAGTTCAAACAAAAATTGTAAAACCGGTTACAAATAGAGTAGAAGCAAAAAATACTTTAATAGAAGAGGTAAAGCCTCAAGTACAAAGTGATGTAAAAGAGTTAAAAAGCACCCCTAAAGAGCAAGTAACACTTAAAGAGGTGAAAACTAAAGCAGCTATAAGAGTAGATGATAAAAACCGAGCAGTTCAAATAGTTGAAGATAAGAAGGCAGAAGTTCCAAAGCAGACAGTTTTGGCAAAAGAGACACCGCTTTTTAAGGCACAAACGCCTAGCGAGCATACAACTGAACAGTTAGTCGCCTCAAAGCAGTTTAAAGTTGAAGAGAAAACTCCAAAAACACGTGCGGATGAGACACTGAAACTACTGCTTCGTGGTGAAAAAGCAACACAAGCCAACTCTATATTAACAGCTGACTTTTCAGTGGCGACAGCAAAAGTTATAGCACCAGCTGCAATGAGCGAGGCTACAAAAGCTCTTGAAGGCTTGCTGCACGGTGAAAGTTCTGAGAGTTCAAAGGGTTCAAAAACTGATGGTTTAGCAGTTCTAAAATCGGACAGCTTTGAAGTAAAACTCAATGAAGCAAAACAGATGATTAAATATCTCTCCAATGATGTAAAAACAGCTATAGAGGATTATAAATCACCATTCACAAGAGTGAAAGTTCAACTTAATCCTCAAAAGTTGGGTGATGTTGATTTAACTATAGTCCAGCGTGGTAAAAACCTACATATTAATCTTAGCTCAAACTCAGCAGCTATAAATACTCTCTCTATGAATGCAAATGAGCTGAGAGCACAATTAAATAGCAATGGAATAAATAATGCTTCCTTAAACTTCAATAGTCAAGACAGTTCTCACTCATCAGCTGGCGAACAAGAGCAGCATAGACAGAGGGAACAACAAGCCGGAGACGAATACAGTTACTTTGAAAATGAAGAGCAGAATGAAGAGATATTAAGCTCTTTAGAAATTGTAGTTCCGCATTATGCATAAGTCCGTAAAAGGAACCAGTCCCTTTTACTTTGCTTAGCACCTTGTGACGACTAAAGAAAATAATTGAAATAAAGGATTTATTATGGCAATTACATCAACAGGCTTAGACGCTGCTACAAATGCAGAGTATACAGCTCCCGTAACAACTGAAAATAAGGGTATTCTGGATAAAGATGACTTTATGACTCTTCTTTTGGTTGAGTTACAGCATCAAGATCCGACGGAACCTATGGACAGTGAGAAGATTTTAAGCCAAACTTCTCAATTAGCAACTCTCGAAGCATCAGAAAACACAAATCAAGCATTAGCGGATTTAGCAGCTTCTTTAGGCTCTACGCAACAGTATACTACAATTGCAGCAATTGGAAAAACAGCTGATTTAGGTTCTAATGCAATAGGGCACGATGAAGGATCTACTTCTTCATTTGAAGTATATTTTCCTCAGGAGATAGCAAGCGGAACACTTGAAGTTCTTGATACTAACGGTAATATAGTCAGTACCATGGCAATTGAGCCAAACTCTTCAGGTGTTTATCAATTTGACTGGGATGGTACTCTAACTGGTGGTGATGCCGCCGAGAGTGGAATGTACTACATTACTGCAAGTTACAAAAATCCGGCTGGCGATGATCTGACAACAAGAATGGGTGCTTACCCTATAGAGTCAGTAAGATTTGAAGATGGAGCCACACTTGTGAAAGTTGGTTCTAGTTATGTCGATCTTGAAAATGTTGTAGAGATCTACTAAGGAGCTTTTTGAAATGATGACTCAAGCTTTTTATAGTGGTATATCTGGGTTAAAAACATACTCAGCCGGTATTGATGTTATCTCAGATAACTTGGCAAATACTAACACAATTGGCTATCGTGGTTATAATGTAGAGTTTGCTTCCATGTTTGAAGAGAGTTTAAGCACTGCTAATGCCGGTATAATTGATAGCACTATCGGAGTTGGTAGCAGGGTTCAAACAACATCGATGATACAAACAAATGGCTCACTGCTTCTTTCGGATAATAGTACAGACTTAGCTGTTGATGGTGATGGCTGGTTTGGGGTTCAAGGTAATGATGACCCAGTCTATACACGTGATGGAAGTTTTACTTTTGATGCTAACAGTGATCTTGTTACTACTGATGGTTACCATGTTTTAGGAACTATGGGTAACAACATAAGTGCTGATGATGTTTTAACATCTACCTTAAGTGAGATAGTTCTTGGAGATGTGAATGCTCAAGAAAAACTGCGTTTCCCAAAATCTTTAACTTATCCGGCAGAGCCAACGACTACAGCTAAATTTCTTGCTAATGTTGGAACTGACCCAGAGGTAAGAACAGTAGGAGCGAGTGTTGTTGACTCACAAAGTAATAAAAACCACTTAAGATTAGAGTTTACAAAAGACCCTGTACAAAACCCTCCAGGAAGTCAGTGGAGTGTTGTTGCTACTACTCAAAGTTTAGATGGAACTACTATTTATGATACACAAACAGGCAGTGTAGAGTTTGATGCGGCAGGCGCCTTAGTCTCTCATACTTTAAGTACGATAGATAATAATGGGTCACCGGTAACTATGGATTTAGGTAGTGGTTATGATGGAATTGTTTCCATAAATATCCCTGTAGTACCAGGTTCAAGTATAGCCAATGGAACTATTGGTGGTGACCTTCAAGGGTATGCTATAAATCAAAATGCTGAAGTTATAGCTACATTTACAAATGGTATGCAGAGTAGTGTTGGTAAGATTGCACTCTATCATTTTCAAAATGATCAAGGACTTGAGCGTGTAAGCGGTTCAAGGTTTCAAGAGAGCTCAAATAGTGGAGAGCCGATTTTCTTTACGGATGAGACGGGACAAAATATCATAGGGGCAAAGGTGGTGAACTTCAAACTTGAAGGCTCTAACTACGGTATGACAAGTGGATTAACAGAACTTATAGTCTATCAGCGTGCATATGATGCTAACTCAAAGTCTATTACAACGGCTGATGAGATGATGCAAAAAGCCTTAAATATGGATGCTTAGAGATCCATAATCTACTTTAAGTTCTCCTGCTAACAAACATATAACATAACATGGGTGTTTTTTAAAAGTTGGAACACTAAATGCTACGTATTCTTTACTAAATAAGTTTATCGATTACTAGATAGATATATGTAAAGGAAAAGATATGTTAAAATCACTTTTCTCCGGTGTATCCGGACTACAATCGCACCAGGTTGCGATGGATGTAGAATCAAATAATATTGCAAATGTTAATACTGTAGGTTTTAAATACTCTCGTGCTAACTTCTCTGACCTTTTGGCTCAGACAAAAGCAATTGCTACTGCACCTCAAGGACAGCTTGGTGGTAAAAATCCGGTTCAGGTTGGACTTGGTTCAACTGTAAGTTCAATGACTCGTATCTTCTCTCAAGGTTCAGTTCAAAACTCTGATAAAAATACAGATGTCGCTATTCAGGGTGACGGGTTTTTTATAATCTCTCCAGATGGCGGCAATACGTATAAGTATACTCGTGCGGGTGATTTTAAGTTTGATGCAGGCGGAAACTTTGTTGACAACAACGGTTTTGTTGCGCAAGGGTGGTTACGAGATCCAATTACTGGTCAAGTTGATTCAACTGCACCAATCACAAATATCAATATTCCGCCGGGGCTTACAACTCCAGCAAGTGCTACAGCAGAGGTTGTTCTAAAGGCAAACCTTAACTCTGGTCCATTAGTTGAGAGTTATTCATCAGCTTATGCCGTTCCAAGTGGTCCTCCTCCAGCACTTCCAACTCTTCCAGCTGTTGATGCAAATGGAAACCCAATTGCTTCAGGTGATGTTGGTGTTATGTTTAATGAAGTTGGAGAAGCATTCTCGCTTCAACCAGATCAGGGTATTTGGGCTTCATTTTTAAACTCTCAGGTAATTGGTGCAGGTAATGTTGCTGGCGGTGGCGGTGAACTAGATGTAACTTTTACTCTTGATGATGGTACTACACAAACAATTACAACAAGTGGTGGTGTAGCTACTAATACGGCTGCTGAAGATGCAAATAGATATGTTTCTGCGATAAATGCTCAAAGTGCAATTACAGGGGTGTCTGCAAGTGTTGTTGTGGCAGCCGGACCTGTATACAGTATAGATTTAGTAAATACAAACTCTTCTGCTTCAGCATCACACAATATACAATTTGTAGATAATAATGGTAACACTGCTATAGGTAGTACAACAGATATTACTGCTTATAGATATCAGTATGACCCATCAGCTCCGGCTACTGCAGCAAATAGTGATAAAAAATTTACAACTATTGCAGATCTTCGTTACGCGATGGAACTGCAAGCTAATGCAGACGGTGGAGGTGCAACAAGTAATATTGAGATTCAAGTGAATGATGAAGGTAAGATAGAAATTATAAACCCAGGTGGTAGTGCAAATGATTACGATGTAGCTCTTTCTGTAACAGGTTTAATAGCTGCAGGTATAACTGATAATACACGTTTTACCAGAAATATGGAAGCTTTAAACTCCGTTTTACCAGCTGCAAGTGGTGGTAGAGCATTTTCACAAAGTTTTAATGCAGCTACACACTCAAGCTCTATAGATATCTTTGACTCACTTGGTTCTAAGCATACACTTAGAATGGAGTTTAGAAAAACAGCAGTTGATACTGCTACTGGTAGTACATGGGATATGTTAGTAAGCGTACCTCCTCCCGCAACAATTGATACAGTAGCTCCATTTGATGAAAAAACAGGTTCTATTCGTTTTAATAATGATGGTTCTCTTGCAACTTATAACCCGCCAAATATCTCTTTTAGCGGTAATAACGGTTCAGCACCAGATCAACAAGTATCTTTGAGCCTTGGTACGGCGAATGCCTTTGATGGGATGACTAGTTTTGACTCAGCTTCTTCTACTTCAGGTATCTCACAAGATGGTTATACGGGTGGAGATTTAGTTGGTATTAGAATCGATCAGAGCGGTACTTTAGTTGGTTCATTCTCAAATGGTCGCTCATTTGGTTTAGCACAAATCGGTATGGCTAAATTTACAAATAATGAGGGTCTCTCAACTGAGGGTGGAAATGTTTATATACAGACTGCCAACTCTGGTGATCCGATTATCGGTACAGCGGCAACTGCTGGTCGTGGGTTTATTCAATCATCTGCTCTTGAGGCATCAAACGTTGACCTCTCACGTGCTCTGACGCAACTGATTATTATTCAAAGAGGCTTCCAGGCAAATGGTAAAACGATCACTACTTCAGACCAGCTTCTTGAGACACTTATCGGACTCAAACGATAATTTAATCCTATTTTGATATAATTCTTTTCAAATAAAGTCTGCCTTTTTAAAGGCTAGCTTTAGTCGTCTCAGCGGCGCAAGCGAGTAAAAGGGACTTGTTCCTTTTACGGATTAATAATAGAAGGAATTATTCACATGCAATTCTCTGCACCTCTCAAATCAAACTCAAAAAAAATTATGTTACTTGGCTCGGGTGAGTTAGGAAAAGAAGTTATCATTGAAGCTCAAAGATTAGGGCTTGAGACTATCGCTGTTGACAGATATGAAAATGCTCCGGCTCATCATGTAGCTCACCGTGCATATGTTGTAAATATGCAAGACAGGGATGCGATTTTAGAGATTATTCGTCGTGAAAAACCTGACTATATTCTGCCTGAGATTGAAGCTATATCTATTGATGCTCTTTTTGAAGCTGAGAAAGAAGGATTTAACGTAATTCCAAATGCAGAGGCTGTTTCTAAAACAATGAATCGTAAAAATATCCGTACTTTTGCCGCAGAAGAGTTAGGACTTAAAACAGGACCTTACAAGTTTGTAACGACTGAAGAGGGGATGTTAGAAGCAGCACGTGAGCTTGGTTTTCCTTGTGTTATAAAACCTGTTATGTCTTCATCTGGTCATGGTCAGTCAGTGGCTAAAAGTGAGAGTGATATTCCTGCTTCTTGGGAGATGGCTAAAGAGGCTAGAGGTGATGCAAGTGAGTTAATCGTTGAAGCATTTGTTGATTTTGATTATGAGATTACTATGCTTACTGCGCGTAATGGTAAAGAGACTGTTTATTGTGAGCCTATTGGGCATGAGCAGAGAGACGGTGATTATGTATTTTCATGGCAGCCGATGCAGATGAGCGCAGTCGCAAAACAAAAAGCAGAGGATATGGCAAAGGTTATTACAGACGGTCTTGGTGGTCAGGGTCTTTTTGGTGTTGAGCTTTTTGTAAAAGGTGATGAGGTCTATTTCTCAGAAGTTAGCCCACGTCCACACGATACAGGTATGGTAACACTTATAACGCAATCTCAGAGTGAATTTGCACTTCACCTTCGTGCTGTTCTTGGTCTTCCTTTAGGGTTTACTTTTTATGGTGATGGTGCATCTGCTGCATTTAAAAGTGAAGCGCATAACTACGCTCCTGTTGTAGATGTAGATGATAGCCTTTTCACAGACAACTCTTTTGTAAGAGTTTTCTCTAAGCCCGAGGCTCATAAAGGGAGACGTCTTGCAGTTGCTCTTGTTTTTGATAAAGTTGACAAAGCACTGGAAAAATCTCGTGAATTAATTAAAAAGATCAAGGACGTTTAATTTGAAGATTGTTCTACTTGATGCTCTGACTTTTGGAGAAACAGATTTAAGTGGTTTTGATTCTCTGGGTGAAGTTAAAGTATATCAGACAACTTCACCTGAAGAAGTTCAAACACGAATAACTAACTGTGATGTTATTGTTACTAACAAAGTAGTTGTTACAGATACTCATATGGCAGAAACGCCAACTCTGAAACTAATCTGTGTAGCAGCAACGGGTATGAATAATGTTGATTTAAATGCAGCCAAAGAGAGAGGCATTGAAGTTAAAAATGTAGCTGGATATTCAACAGACTCAGTTATACAACACACCTTTTCTATGCTTTTTTATCTAATGGGGCACTCACGCTACTATGATGAGGTTGTCAAAGATGGAACTTACTCAAGAAGTCCAATCTTTACAGATGTCTCGCAGCCATTTTTTGAGATAAAAGGTAAAAAATGGGGAGTAATTGGACTTGGCGAGATAGGTCGTGGTGTTGCAAAAATTGCTGATGCTTTTGGTGCGCAGGTTTGCTATTACTCAACAAGCGGTAAAAACCATTCTCAAGCCTACACTCGTCTGCGGTTAGATGAACTCCTAAAATCTTGTGATATCATCACTATTCACGCACCTCTGAATGAGCAGACAGAGAATCTTTTAGACTATGAACAACTGTTAACTTGTAAAGATGGGGCTACGATTTTAAACCTTGGACGTGGGGGTATCATTAATGAAGAGGCAGTTGCTAAAATTATTGATGGGAGAAACATCTTTTTCGGTTTAGATGTTTTAACTAAAGAACCAATGCGAGAAAACCACCCACTCTTAAGTGTCAAAAATGCTGATAATCTTTATATTACACCACATATTGCCTGGACTTCGGTTGAGGCTAGAGATAAATTGATAGCTTCAGTTGTTGAAAATATAAAAAGTATTAGTTGACTTCTAGACTAATATTTACGAAGGTTGTAGAAGATAAATGGCAGAATTAGCACTCTTTTTCTCTGCGTTTCTTGCAGCAACTATTGTCCCTCTCTCTTCAGAAGTAGTGTTTCTCGCTGCCTTAACAAACGATATGCCGCTTTTAAATGCTATGCTCTTTGCTTCAAGTGGAAATATACTTGCAATAATCGTTAACTACTGGTTTGGTTACTGGCTGTATGATAAAACAAAAGATAAATTACAAAGCTCAAGGTCTGGACAGTGGAGTCTGGATTATGGCCATAAGTATAGTTACTTTATACTTCTGTTTTCTTGGCTTCCCGTTATTGGTGATCCCTTAACGTTGGTAGCGGGTGTACTACGTTTGAATTTTATCTGGTTTGTTGTTATCGCTAGCAGCATGAGAGTTGCACGGTATTACTTTTTAAGTGGGATGGTACTTTGATAAAATC
>JBDLHW010000020.1:0-16187 GCA_039715155.1 Campylobacterota bacterium
ACTGCAAGAGGTACAGCGTCAAGCTGAAGCAGTTATCCGTAATGAGTTTATCATTCAAGAGAGTATTCCCTATACCAAAGAGTTTAGGGATGTTGTTTTAGGTATGAATAACATGGTCTCTAAGGTAAAAGCTATGTTTGACAAAGGAAACAGAGAGCTCCAGCGCCAAAAAGATTTAGACTATATAGATCCGACAACAAAGCTCAAAAACAGAAAGTACCTTATAGACAAACTTCCGGAGTATTTAAAAGTAGATGCTGTCTCAAAAGGCGGAATCAGCATGATGATCTCTTTTAGCGGAGTCATTGAGGCTAATGAAGCTCTAGGACATAAAAAGGTTGATGAACTTTTTAATGATATTGCAGAGTTGTTTAGAAATGAAACCGAAGATTTTGAGGATGTGATTATCGCTAGAATGAATGGTACGGAATTCTCCATTTTCATTCCAGAGTGTGAGAGTATACAGGGCCTATTGCTTGGTGAGACAATATTAAGAGATTCACAGTTCATCATTAAGGGATACGAACTCAATAATGAAGAGACACATCTCTCTATCGGTCTCTATGAGTACCACCATTCGGAGAGTATCGGTGAAGTTCTTTCATACTCAGACAATGCCCTCGCACATGCAAAATTAAAAGAGTGTAATATACATCTCTCAAAAGCTGAAGAGAGTGTTGAGGTTATGGGTAAAGATGCTTGGAGGGAACTACTGATAGACGTTATAAAACGCAATAACTTTAAGTTTGTATCTTGGTCTGTTGTCAATTCTCAAACCAAAAAAGTTATTCACAGTGTTCTGAGTCTAAACATAAAAGTAGATGAAGAGACTACATACTATTATGGTCAGTTTATGGCACCTGCAAATCAAATAGGGCTAAGTGATGATATATACAGAACTGTCTTAGCTATGATATTTAAAACCCCAGATACTCGTTTTGAAAATGAGACCTATTCACTGCGACTTCCATATGAATACCTCATACATAGTGATACCTATGATGAGATGAAAAAACTATTTTCTATTTATGCTTTAACTCTTCCATTTAGACTTATAATAGAGATTCCTAATAAGCTGGCAAGTAAAAATTCTGAGTTAGTACAAGATTATAAAAGATTGTTTGAAAGATACCAGATAGAGATGGGGATCTTTGAATTTATTGGCGAGAGTAAAGATTATCAGTATCTTCAGGATCTAAGACCTGTTTATATCAAAGGGGAGCCTAGCTACTTTATATCGCAAAACGAACAGAGTCTCTCTGCGCTTAGACTTATTACTGACAGTTTAGATATCTCGCTTATAGCAACCGGCGTTATGACTATAGAAACTCTTGAGCAACTTGAAGCCAAAGAGATTCATATAATCCAGGGACGTGTTACTGAGATGATAGAAGTAGAGCCTTAGATTCCTCTAGAGTTTAGCCCTCTCATCATAGCGTCATGAAGATCTTTTTTATAATCTGGATTTAATCTGCCCAGCTCTCTGTCAAAAACTACAATAATATCTTTGTTTGTGTTTGGATGACGGCATATATTAAAAAGTATATCCATGTAAATTTGAGATTCCGGATGAGAACGCAGACCTAGTTTTTTAGGGATTGCTCCATGATATTTTACGACTAGGGCCAAAGCTTCTTGTAGCTCCTCTATTGTTGATTCTCTATTTTTTACAACAGTTCTTACAAACTCTAAATCTCTTCTTGATTTTGTTTTTTGTTCTTGGACTACTTTTTTACTCTTTGGCACTTCTTTCTTTTTAGGCTTTGGAGCCAAAACTAAAATAAAAACCAAAAAGCCTAATATGATAAGTAAGCCCATTGCAGACTGTATAAGTAAAGTTAATTCCATACGCTCACTTTCATTTTTTCATTATTATAGCCTATTATTTTATTGTCCCTTCATAAAATTTTCTCAAGAACCTATCTAGTGGACTTATAAATCTGTATATAATAGGTACGATAAGCAGAGTAAGTATCATTGAACTGATTAACCCACCTATAATAGAGATTGCCATCGGTGCTTTTGTCTCACTTCCTATGCCATCGCCCAGAGCGAGTGGAAGCATTGCAAATACCATAGCGACAGTTGTCATGAGTATTGGACGAAGACGCTTCTCTCCTGCTTCCATAAGTGCATCATCAGCACTTTTACCACTCTCAATTGCTTCGTTGGCAAAATCAACAAGCAGAACTGCATTTTTACCAACCATTCCCATGAGCAACATAAAGCCAATCATTACAAAAAGACTAAACTGCAGACCACTCAAGTAAAGAGCTAACATAACCCCGATTATACTCAGAGGAAGTGCAACCATAATGATTATAGGCTGTATCAGCGACTCATAAAGAATGGCAAGGATGATAAACATTAAAATCACACTCAAACCTATGGCAACCCCAAACGCGGCAGCTGTTTTTTCCATCTCTTCAGCAAAACCTGTAAACCTGTAACTCACCGAAGCTGGTAAAAGTTCATCTATAGACTCTCTTGTATAGTTGACCGCTCCACCCAAGTCTAAACCAAACAGGTCAGAAAAAATGGTGACTTGTCTCTGTCTATCAAAGTGATTTATAGTCGCTAAGGCCTCACTCTTGCTAAATGTCACTAAACCATCAAGGTATATAAGGTTTCCATCTCCATCACGAAGCTGAATCTTTTTAATATCCTCAACATCCATTCTGTTTTTATCATCAAATCTCAGTGTTACATCATACTGCTTTCCATTCTCTTCAAAGTATGAAATCTCCAAGTCACTTGAAAATGCAGTAGCAATTGCAGCTGCAATCTGTTGAGCTGAAATACCCAAACGGTTTGCATTTTCTCTTTTTATATTGATATCTATTTGGGGCTTTCCATCATCAAGATTTGTATCAATATCAACGAAGCCCTCTTTTTTAGCCAAGTGCTCAGTCAGGTTTTTAGCAGCACTCTTTAAATCAGCAAACGAATCTGACTTTAAAACTATCTGGTAAGGAACAGAGACACCGGCACCTTTTATTGCAGGAATTGCCGCTGCTGTTATAAACATATCTTCTTCAAAGCTAAGAAGCTGCTTTCGGAAATTTTGGATTATCTCCTCTTGGTTTAAGGAGCGCTCACCCTTCTCTGTGAGCTTCACATATATCATGGATTTATGCTTCTCTTGTGCAGTGTTATACCCTACACTAAGTGTTGAGTAGAGTACATTTTTATCACCATTTACAACTGCTTGCACCTCTTTGGATTTTTTTATCATCTCCTCTAAAGAGAGACTTGCATCAGCTTTTATCTTTATCTCAAACTCTGACATATCCTCTTTTGGTATAAAGTCCATACCAATCTTAGGAAAAAGAGAGAGCGAACCGACAAAGATAGCTATAACTAACACAAGAGTAACAAACTTAAAACGCAGTACTAACTTTAAAGTAGCTTCATAGGCTTTTTCTAAAGCTTTAAATAGAGGTTCCGTGAGGGTATAAAATCTACTCTCATCATTTTTTAAAACTCTGGCACTCAAACTCGGTATAAAACTCAGAGCGATTGTATATGAGATGATAACAGCAAAACCAACTGTCATAGCGAAAGACTCAAAGAACTTTCCAACGATTCCATCCATAAATGATACAGGGATAAAAACAGCCAAAAGCATTGCAGAGATTGCCAAAATAGTAAATGCCATCTCTTTAGTTCCCTCAACAGAAGCCTCAAATTTACCCATGCCTGATTCCATCTTTTTGTAAATGTTTTCAATGACAACAATGGCATCATCTATAATAATCCCTATGGCCAAAGTAAGACCAATCATAGTCATTCTATTTAAATCAAAACCCATGTAATCCATCAGAGCAAAAGTACCAAAGATTGAGGCAGGGATAGAGAGGGCTGAAACAAATGTAATTGTCATATTTCTCAAAAATGCAAAAACAATTATTGTCGCTAAAAAAGCACCGTAAAGCAGGTCAAACTTAAGCTCTTCAAGAGAGTTTATAATAAGAGGTGTTGTATCTTTTAAAATCTCAACACTGTAGTTCTCACCCGCCAACTCTTTAAGTGAAGGGTAGACATTTTTTACCTTCTCAACTATCTCAATTGTGTTAGTTCCGGATATTTTTTGAACCTCAAGCATAACACCCTGAGTATCATTAAACGCAGAGTAGCTCTTAGCATCACTGAGTCCATCTTCTACTCTTGCTATATCTTTTAGTTTGATATTATCTTTGATAATTATATTTTCTAACTCACCTACACTTAGTGCATCTGCTTTTGTTTTGAGTGTGTACTCTTGGGTCTCAGAGATTAGTTTTCCTCCACCAATTTTTACATTCTCATTTGATACCGCTGCGTTTAACTCATATACTGTAATGTTAAATTTATTGAGAAGCTCCGGGTTTGGATATATTTTTATCTCCCTCTCTTTGTAGCCCACAACATTAATAGCCCCAACTCCATTTATCTTCTGTAGGCTTGGTTTTACCTTTTCATCTACAAAGAGCATAAGAGACTTTACGTCAGCATCATTTGGAGTTAAAAACAGACTGATTATCGGTGCTCCACCAATATCAAGCTTACTTACAAGCGGAGTTTTTGCATCGCGAGGAAGTGAAACAGAGGCGACCTTGTCTCGTACATCATTTGTCGCTTCATCTATATCCCTCTCTAAAAGAAACTTAACCATAACAACACTAACACCCTCACTGCTTGTAGATGTTATAGAGTCGATTCCACCTATACGTGAGATTACCTCTTCCACTTTATCAGTTACTTGAGACTCTATAGTGGTCGACTCTGCACCAGGATATACAGTTTTAATTGTAACCATCGGAAAATCTATATTTGGAAAAAGAGCTGATGGCATAGACTTAAAACTCATATATCCAAAGATAACAAGTGTTATCATATACATCAGAGTTGTTATAGGTCTGTTAATAGCTAGTTTGTACATTCTATATTCCTATTTGTCCTCTACTATTATCACGCCTGAGCCAAAAAGACCAGTAACAAAACCTTTTGCTTTTACCTCAGCTTTTATCTTTCTGTTTGAGCTGTTTGCGTTTGGGTATATTTTTGAGATTACACCTTTGTAGATTTTTGAATCTCCATCAACACTGTATCTGAACGGCTGTCCAATCTTTACAGAGTTATGATACTTCTGGTCAAACTCTAAAACCAGTTTTCTCTCATTTTGGCTCTGGATTTTAAATACAGTTTTGAGCATCATCCCGCTAACAGTATCCCCAACCTCTATATCTTTCTCATAAATAATGCCATCAAATGGAGCTCTTAAAAATGTCTTATCATAGTTGGCTTGAGCAAATGCAACTTCATTTTTTGCATTTTCATACTTATAAGCGTACTGATCAAACCTGCCTGCATCAATAAGGTTCTTTACTTTTAGTTGTCTCTCATAATCTTTCTTCGCAAATTTCAAAGCAGTTTTTGCTCTCTCTAGAGATGCTCTCATGTCATCATTTTGCAGAGAAGCTAAAACAGCATCTTTTTTTACACTGCTAGCTACATCATAATTTACTCTTTTGGTAATACCACCGGCATCAAAGGCTAATCTTGCATCTTTGGCTGCCATAACATTAAATGTTGCATAAATCTCTACTGCATTTAAAGTGAGCGCTAAACCGATTAATCCTAATAAAATTCTACTCATTTAAAAACTCCTCTATATTCTTTCCTTTATAGTAGTAATAAAGTGCATAGGACATCTCTAAATTATTAAGCGATGACTCATACGCAGACTTTGCCTCTGTATTAGAGCTAAGCGCATCGAGATAGACAACATTGTCAACTATACCCGCACTATACTTCTCTGTTATTGTTTTTAATGCGCTTGAAGATGCTTTGAGTGCACTCGCAGAACTTTTTATATTTAGCTCTGCTGTCTCAATTCTTTTACGTGAGAGTTCTTGGTTCATCTTCTGCTCTTTTATCTGATAGATAATACGTTGTTGCATGGCGTCTGCTTGAAGTCTCACTGCCTCTTTTGCCTCACCTATCGCACCAAAATCTACGAGTCTCATGTTAACAGTCGCCATAATCTTGTTTTGATTATCAAGCTGCTCTATAGGGAACGCTGTCGGCTCATTCTGATATCCGTAAAAACTGTATGTATTTTCTATTCTTACTTGAGGATAGTAGTAGCTGTCTATCGCATGTGAAGCATTTAAAATCGAACTTTTTGTAGCTCTGAGTGATTTTATCAGATCAAGTTCATCAGAACTGTTGTCATTTAACTTTTTAAAAACAGCCTCATCAAAACTCTCTATATTTTTACCAACCTTTAGCTCCAACTGCTTTTGTAAAGTATATATCTCAAAGCTTGTAGAGTCAATCATATAGATGTTTTTATCATAAGCAGATTGGAGTCTATCTACATCATCACTCGTTGCAAGCTCGGCATCATAAAACTGCTGGACTCTCTCTAGCTGTGCTTTTACTGCGTTTGAAGACTCTTTAAGTGCCGATAGACTCGCTTGCAAATTTTTCAGATTATAGAAATCTTGGACTATTGCTAATGAGGTTGATTTTTTAGTAGCTTCAAAATCAAATTGGCTCGCCCTGTACTCATCACTCTTCTGCTTTTGAGTGTAAGACTTTTTTCCCCCACTGTAAACATCAAAACCAACTGTTGCATAAGCAGAGTAAGTCGTTCCAGGCATTATAGGACTTGCTTCATCATAACGCTGATAAAATCCACCTACATCAACAGTCGGATAGTAGTCACTCTCACTCGATTTAAGTTCACTCTTTTTTGACTCTTTAACAATACTCTTTGATACGATAAGCTCATTAGAGTTTTGCGCATACTCTAAAAAAGACTTCAGAGACTCTCCATAGAGCAAAAAAGGCAGAGCTATTAAAAGTAATCCTCTCATGCTTTGGCCTCCAAAAGTTCAAACATATTGTCAATATAGCTATTGAGTTCTTTCTCTAAACTATCTACAGAGTTTGTGACACAACTTGAGACAAACATCCCCTCTGCTGTAACAAAAAGACCACGGCTAAGTCCAAGAGTCTCTTTTTTGAGCTCGCCACTCTCAACTCCCTCTTTTAAAATAGACTCAAACCAAGAGTAGTAGTTGTGAAAACACTCTGTATGAAAGGCAAGCATATCCTCTTGCGGTGCGGCTAAAGATATAGATATAAAGTCCTTGTAAATAGCACGAAGTTCAAACTCCTCTTCACTATAAAAAAACTCAGAAAATTTTCTAACTTTCTCTTTTGTACTCTTCTGCTTACTCAAATCTACTTCAAGCTTCTGTGCATGCTCTTGCATCAGAACAGTTGCTATCTCAAAAACTATCTCCTCTTTATTTTTAAAATACTCATAGATAGTACCCTTGCCAACACCTGCAGTCTTAGCTATAAGGGAGCTAGTTATAGTGCTCATACTATTTTGAACAAAAAGCTCTTTACATGAGAGCGCTATCTCTTTACGTTTTTGCACCTTATCTACAATAATTGCCATACCCAACCTTTAAATGACCGACCATCAGTCAATGATTATAAAAGTCTAACTTGATTTAACTTAACTAAAGATAATAAGGGGCTAAAACTGCTATAATAAGAGCTCAAATAGATAGACTCATGTTAAAAGGAAGATTATGGCACTAAAAGTAGTATTATCTCACAAAACGCACTATAAATATGACCGACCTATATCACTATCTCCTCATATCATCAGACTTCGTCCTGCTCCACACAGTAGGACCCCCATCGAAGCCTACTCTTTAAAAGTTACTCCTGAAAACCACTTCATAAACTGGCAGCAGGATCCTTATGGAAACTATCAAGCTAGGATTGTTTTTCCTGAGAAAGTTAAAGAGTTTGGAATTGATGTTGAGATACTCGCTGACCTGATTACTCTCAATCCTTTTGACTTTTTCGTTGATGAGTACGCAGAAAAATTTCCTTTTAAATACAAAAAAGATCTCAAAAAAGAGCTTGCTCCCTATCTTGAAATAACAGAAAAAGGCAAGTCTCTCAAAAAGTTCATCAAATCACTAGACTTGACTAAACGCAACACAAATGACTTTATCGTCTATCTAAATCAAGAGATATACAAATACCTCAACTATACTCTGCGTCTTGAAGTCGGTGTTCAGACATGTGAGACAACTCTGGATAAAAAACTCGGAAGCTGTAGAGATTACGCTTGGCTTTTCGTTCAGGTTCTGCGCCACTTGGGCTTGGCTGCCAGATTTGTTTCTGGTTATATCGTTCAACTGAGTGCTGATGAGAAATCTTTAGATGGTCCTAGTGGACCTGAGAAAGATTTTACCGACCTGCATGCATGGACAGAGGTCTATCTTCCGGGTGCCGGCTGGGTTGGGCTTGATGCGACAAGTGGTCTTTTTGCAGGTGAAGGTCATATTCCTCTTGCCTGTACACCCCACTACGATTCAGCTCACGCTATCGAAGGGCTTAGCGATAAATGTGAAACAGAGTTTGAGTTTGGAAATGAAGTTACCCGTGTTTTTGAATCACCTCGTGTTACAAAACCCTACCGTGATGACCAGTGGGATAAAATCTATCAACTCGGATTTGATGTAGACAAAGATTTAGAAGCCAATGATGTTCGCCTTACTATGGGTGGAGAGCCTACCTTTGTATCTATCGATGATATGGAATCAGAGCAGTGGAATACTGCTGCTGATGGTGAGCATAAACGCGAACGTGCAGATGTACTCTCGAGAAGACTTTTAGACTCATTCACAGAGGGTGGTCTTCTTCACTACTCACAAGGAAAGTGGTATCCGGGTGAGCCTATTCCGAGATGGTGTACATCTATTATCTGGAGAAAAGACAAAAAAGCCATCTGGAAAGACCCTAGCCTTTTTGCAGATATTAACAAAGAGTATAGCTATACAACCGAAGATGCTAAAAAGTTTACAGAGACTTTAGCACTGACACTAGGAATAAGTGCAGAGAACTCAATACCTGCTTATGAAGACCCTCTTGTATATATCTTAAAAGAGGCTCAGCTTCCGATCGATATTGACCCACTAAAGTGTGATTTAGAGGACTCCTTAGAGCGTCAGACTATTGCAAAAGTTCTAAGCCAAGGTCTTAACAATCCTGTTGGATTTGTCCTGCCGCTAAACTACGGGGAGAGCTCATGGATTAGTTCGCAGTGGGCATTTAGAAGAGGGCACCTTTTCTTAACAGAAGGGAACTCTCCTCTGGGTCTAAGACTTCCTATGGACTCTTTGATAGAAAACCCTGAAGATGAGTTCCGTCCTCACGTAGCACCAGACCCTTTTGCTCCCACGCCAAAACTTAAAAAGTTCCTAAAAAAAGCTGAAAAAAGATGTAAGCAGGTTGAGACCATGAAGGTTCACAATGACCCTGATGCAGTCTTTGTCAGAACAGCTCTTAATATTGAGACCAGAGATGGAAAACTCTATATTTTCTTACCGCCATTAGACCACACAGAAGCATTTTTAGACCTTGCGGCATCTATCGAAGCAGTAGCTAAAAAACTTGATATCAAAGTCGTTCTAGAGGGTTATGAGCCTGCTCACGATGTAAGACTTGATAACATCAAAGTTACTCCAGACCCGGGTGTTATCGAAGTAAATCTTCAACCGACAAGCAACTGGAAAGACCTGACTGATACACTTTTTACTCTTTATGAAGATGCAAAACAGTCACGTCTAGGAACTGAGAAATTTATGCAAGATGGTAAGCATACAGGAACAGGCGGAGGAAACCACGTAACTATCGGTGCTATGAAACCTGAGGACTCTTGTCTGCTTCGTCGTCCTGAACTTCTAAGAAGTCTTATTACTTTTTGGCAGCATCACCCTGGTCTATCTTACCTCTTTTCAGGTACCTTTATCGGGCCAACTTCTCAAGCACCTCGTGTTGATGAGGGAAGACTTGAAAACCTTTATGAGCTTGAGATTGCTTTTTCGCAGATTCCTGAGGGGGAAGAGGTTCCATTCTGGCTAACAGACAGGCTCTTCCGTCATATGCTAACTGACATCACAGGTAATACTCACCGGTCTGAATTTTGTATAGATAAACTATACTCTCCAGATTCAAATACGGGTCGTTTGGGTATCTTGGAGCTTCGTGCCTTTGATATGCCACCACACTCTAAAATGGCAATGTTACAGATGCTTCTCGTTCGTGCTTTAGTTTCAGTATTTTGGAAAAAGCCTTACAAGCAAGAGCTGGTTCGATGGGGAACACAACTTCACGATAAGTTCCTGCTCGAGCACTATGTTAAAGAGGACATCAAAGATATCGTTGAGTTCTTAAATGCAAATGGTTACGCTTTTGAACTTGACTGGTTTGATCCATTCTTTGAGTTTAGATTTCCACTCTACGGAATGGCAACAGTTCAAAACTTCCATCTTGAACTTCGTGCGGCGATTGAGCCTTGGCATGTTCTTGGGGAAGAGAGCGGCTCACAGGGAACATCTCGTTATGTCGACTCATCTCTAGAGCGTGTTCAGGTAAAAGTAAATAACTTTGTTCCTGAGCGCTATGTCCTCACGTGTAACTCTGTTGTAGTTCCTCTGACTCCTACTGGTGTCGAGGGTGAATTTGTCGCAGGTGTAAAATACAAAGCGTGGCAACCATGGTCAGCTCTGCATCCGACTATCGGTGTAGATACACCTCTGGTTTTTGATGTGGTTGATAAATGGAATGAGCGCTCTATCGGTGGAATGACCTATCATATCTCTCACCCGGGTGGAAGAACTTATGATACATTCCCGGTAAACAGCTACGAGGCAGAGTCAAGAAGAATCAGCCGTTTTGATGACTTCAATCACACTCAAGGTGAACTTGAGTACGTATCAGCAGCAAGTGTTGCGCAAAATATGGTAGATATAAATGGTGCTAAACGCGCTGTAACTGTGAAAGATGGAGAAAGAGAAAAAACATTCTACTTCCAAGATGTGAAACCAAGTTTGGAGTATCCAAACACATTAGATTTAAGACGAAAGTGGGCAAAGCAATAGATGGAAATATTCCAGAACTACTCTTCAGACTCATCATTTGATGAGCTCTTTGATGAAAAGAAAAACATCAGAGAGTCTTGGAGAGAAATTTTAAATGATATAGAAAGTTCCGGTTTGGAGAAACTCCAAGCAAAACAAGAAGAGATTGATTGGCACCTCGAAGATAACGGGGTGACTTATAACACTTATGATGATATAGATGGACAAGTAAGTCGTAAATGGAGCTTAGATGCTATCCCTTTTGTTATAGCTAACAGTGAGTGGTTAGAGATAAAAAAAGGCTTACAGCAAAGAGCAAAACTTTTTAATCTCATTTTAAAAGACCTCTACTCAGAGCAGAAGCTTATAAAAGAGAACATCCTGCCGGCTGAAGTTGTTTATGGACACAAAGGTTTTGCGACTGAGGTCTATAATTTTGGCAAAAAAGAGAATTTTAGCCTTCATTTTTATGCAACAGATATCGCTCGTGGTCCAGATGGAAAGATGTGGGTTATAAAAGATAAAACACAGGCTCCTTCGGGTCTTGGTTATGCTATAGAAAACAGACTAACCATGAATGTTGTAGCAAAAGAACTCTATCCAAATATAGATATCAATAGACTCTCATCATTTGTAGAAGGCTTTAAAGAACAGCTCAATAAGCTCACGGATGGTGATATCTCAAGTGCTGCACTACTAACACCTGGACCACATAATGAAACCTATTTTGAACACTCATACCTAAGTTCGTTTTTGGGCATAAATATGGTTCAAGGCGGGGACCTGCTCTCTAAAAATGGCTCACTTTGGCTCAAAAGCCTCAGTGGTCTCAAGAAGATAAATACTCTTTTAAGAAGAGTTGACGATAGATATTGTGACCCACTAGAACTTAGAAATGATTCTCAACTAGGTGTCGCAGGAGTTGTTGAATCTATGAGACAGGACAATTTAAATATGATGAACCCTGTTGGAAGTGCTATTTTAGAAAACATTGGGCTAAATCCCTTTATGGATAAAATCGCCGAATACTTTTTGCAAGAAGAGTTAATCCTTCCTCAGATTGCTACATGGTGGTGCGGTCAAGAGAAAGAGCTTGATTTTGTACTAGAGAACCTTCAAAATTTTATAATCAAAAAAATCGACAGAAGTGATGGAGTAGAGGTTTACTTTGCTAAGAATATGAGAGACTATGAGCTTGAAAATCTAAGAGAGATGCTGCAAAAAAACCCAAACCAGTATGTTGCTCAAGAGGAGGTTGACTTCTCAAGTGCTCCATACTTTGCCGGTGACTCTATCCAGCCAAGAAACGCTGTAATCAGAACCTTTAGCCTTAAAATAGATGATGATTATCAGGTTATGAATGGTGGCTTAGTCAGAGTCTCAAATATAAAAGATACGCTTCTGCTCTCATCAAAAGATGGGGGAACAAGTAAGGACTTATGGATACTCGGCAAAGACAGAGACAACGATAGTCCTATAAATTTTCTAACATCAAAATATGTTGAGACATCTATAGATGAGATACCTACACCAAAGGCTGAAAATCTTTTTTGGTTAGGAAGAAATTTAACTCGTTCGATCTCTACAACAAGATTAGTTTTGCATGTCATTAAAAAAATCACAAACTTTTATCGCTATGAGGTTCAGACTTCCAAAGAGGCACAAAAAATCGTGCAAAACGCACTTACGCATATGACCATGACGTATCCCGGCTTTATGGATGAGAACAATCAGGAAAACCTTGATATCTTTCCTATGATAGAGATAACTTCCCTCATAAAAGACACAATGCGTTCAGGCTCCCTTGCTTTTACTTTTTCTATGTTAGCTAACACTAACATAAGCCTAAAAGACCTGCTCACTTTTGAGCTATGGAAACTCTTTGAGAGATGGCAAAAAGAGTGGTATGAGTTTATCCATAGACAAAACGACCACACTCTTGTTATCGCAAATGAACTCGACAAGTTTTTAATATATCAGATGGCATATAAAGAGCTAGTGAGTGAGAGTCTTTTTAAAGAGCAGGGCCTACTGCTTTATGACATAGGCTGTAAGATAGAGGATGCCCTCCTTCTTATCTCTAAAGCGAGATCTATGCTGTGTTTAAATCTGGATAAGTCAATCCGAAATGATGTCCTAGAGGGGATGCTAAACTCTCTTGGAAGCTTCAACGCCTATAGAGCTCACTACAAAAGTACACTCTCGCTTGAAAATGTTGTTGACTTCTTAGTCTTTAATACGCAGTTTCCAAAATCACTAACATACATAACAAACGAACTTTTAGAGGAGTTTAAATCTCTTCCTAAAGCGAAGAACTCACTCTCAACGTACGAAGAACCTATAATAAAAGCTACTGAGCTTTTATCAAGTCAAACAGTAGAGAACTTACTGTGACTTAGTGACACTGATGGTGTCTACGGTAGGTTTGATGAGATGTTGGATAAAATGTCAGAACTATTCTTAGGGTGCTCAAACGAATTCTCTAATACATATTTTTCACACCATGATGAGTAATAATGATATATAATATTTACCATAAAACCGAATTTAACTACCAGAGTAATGTCACCTTTAGCCACAATATAGCGAGGTTAAAGCCTAAAGAGACTCAGTATCAAAAACTATTGGATTTCTCTATGGAGATTACTCCTCCCATCTATGAGTCGCATGAGTTTGTGGATATGTTCGGAAACTCAAATACTCATATGCTCATCCGTGAACCTCATCAATCACTCAGTGTTATTGGAAAATCAAAAGTAGAGATTTTTCCCCAGCTAGTTGACAATCATATAGAGTTTATAAAATCAAATAGCATTACATATAAAAAAGCTATAGAGCGTCTCAATAAGTTCCAAGAGAGTGACCTTCAGGCAAAACAGTTTCTTTTTGAATCAGAGCTAATTCCTGCACACTCCGAAGCAATAGCAAACTATGCCTTAGAGTCCTTCCAGGCAAATAGAGACCTCTTTGAAGCAACGAATGAGTTTATGCAAAGAATCTTTAATGATTTTGAATTCCTCTCGGGGTTTAGTGATATCACAACCCCGGTTGAAGAGATTTTTGAAGCAAAAAAAGGAGTTTGTCAAGACTTCGCACAGTTTGCAATATCAGCACTGAGAACTATCGGTCTGCCTGCTAAGTATATGAGTGGTTATATTGAGACACTCCCTCTAAAAGGTGAGACTAAACTCTTTGGAGTTGATGCTTCTCACGCTTGGTTTAGCGTCTACATTCCAAATGCGGGATGGGTAGAGTTTGACCCTACAAATAACCTTATTCCTAGAGAACAACATATACTCTTAGGCTCAGGCAGAGACTATCATGATATCTCACCTCTAAAAGGTGTTGTCTTTAGCAGTGGGAACAGTGATCTGTCAGTTATGGTTGATGTAAGACGTGAGGAGACTCTAACTCAAATGCAGAGTCAGAGCCAAGGACAATCACAGAGTCAGAGTTGAAGCTACTCTATAATTACCTGATTAATTTTTGTATTGACTGCACTGATTAGATCACCCTCTTGATTACTTTGAGATTGGGTCTGTTTTACAGGCTCTTCATCTTCGGATAAGACTTCAACAAGGGCATCTATCTCTTCGATTACTGTCTCTGTAATGGCAGCATCTTTGTTAAATCTCAGACGAAGGTCTGCCTCTTCAACAAGTTTACCCATTCGAATAAAGAGATCACTCTTATTTATATGTTCTCTTTTTGAAAAAGTACCCCAGATTTCACTAATAAGTGAGTGTGCATGGTCAATATGCTTATAGTCAATCTCTATTTCACCCTTTGTTATAGAATCAAAAAGTGCATGAAGTTCTATAATCTCACCAAAGGCATCTGAGTCAAGTCTATGACGAGAGATAATGGCACTCTCTCTTGCATTTGCCGTAATCTCTAAAATATTTGCACTATGCTCACCTAAAATTGCCTCTTGTAAAAAACCTACTGCACTATCGTACTCTAACTCTATATTAAAAGCCTTGTAGAGTTTTACACCTGCATCTCTATCAACATCAATAATTTCATCATACGCTTTTGATATCATATGCAGAGTCTGATTTGCCCTTTTTAAATTTCTTCCTAACCAGTAGAGGTTTGTAGCTACGTTCGCTGTTACTAATTGATCCATACTATAACTCCATTACCCATGTATCTTTAAAACCACCGCCCTGAGAAGAGTTAACAAGATAGTTACCCTCCTCAAGTGCATACCTTGTTAGTCCACACTGCCATACTTTTACATCTTCAGCCATAACAACATAAGCTCTAAAGTCAGCTTTACGATTTTGCAGTTCTTTATTTAAATAACACTTTTCATCGTAAAATTCTATAAGCTCTTGAGCTATAAAACGTCTTGGATTAGCTTTGATAATTGTTTTTAAATCTTCAATCTGCAGCTCCGTCATCTCATGTCCAAAAAGAACACCATAACCGCCAGCTTCTGCTACATCTTTGATAACAAGCTTCTCCATGTTTTCAAAAACATACTTTCTATCCTCTTCAAAGTAAGGAAGATAGGTCGGAGCATTTTTAAGAATCGGCTCTTCACCTAAATAGTATTTAATCATTTTAGGAACAAAATAGTAAATCCCTTTATCATCGGCCACACCGTTACCTATTGCATTCATAAGTGCAACATTTCCAGCAAGATATGCTTCTACAAGACCAGGAACACCAATAAGAGAATCGGGGTTAAAAAACTTAGGATCTAAAAATTCATCATCAGTTCTTCTATAGATAGAACCAACACGGATAAGTTTCCCATTGTAGTTTTTAAAGTAGACTTTTTTATCAACTACTTTTAACTCATGTGGGCGAACCAGATGCGCACCTGATTTTTCAGCCAAATAGCTATGCTCATAATAAGCTGAGTTAAATCTACCAGGAGTCAAAACCACGTTAATACCGCCAGTATTCACATACTCCATAGACTCTGAGATCATCGATGGATAATCTTTAATAGGGTCAATCTTTAAATTTTCAAAAAAGTCTGGATAGATTTTTCTGTATGTATCTCTAATAGATAGTGGATAGCTGGCACCACTTGGAACACGAAGGTTGTCTTCTAAGATAACCCACTCATTATCACTGGAATCTTTTACCAAGTCAATACCATTAATGTGGGCTCTGATTTTCTGTGAGGGAGAAAATCCAACAAACTCTTTTAAGTATCCACCTGCCTCTTTAACAAAGGTCTCAGGGATGATTCCTTCTTTAACTATCTTTGCATCAGTATAGAGATCTTCT
>JBDLHW010000200.1:0-3379 GCA_039715155.1 Campylobacterota bacterium
AAACCACATATGTGTACTCCGAATCCGGCAAAATCTCTCTGTCCACAAACCTGTTGCCTTTTACACCTTCAAACTCTTCAGTAACTTGATCTACCCAGCTTTTTTTATGTGTTTTTATAACTGTAAAAGTTTTAATTCTTTTGTCAGAACTACTCCAGATAATCTCAATATTTTTACCAACCTCATTTGCTTTAACAACATCAGGAGTTTCAGGTTTTGGCAGTGTCATCCCTTGGATAGACAACTTTTCATGTTTAGACTCTAAACCATCTTTGTCTACAACACTGACTCTGTAAAAATAACTTTTACCATCCTCTTCTATCTTGTCTTCAAATTTATTGTTATGAAGTGTTGCTATTAAATCATATGAGCCGTCAACACTTTCAGATCTATAGAGATAATAGAGTCCAAAGTCTTTAGCTTGTGATTTTTCCCAGTTTATTTTGATCTTTTTAGGAAGATTTTTAGTTGTAGTTATCCTACTTATACCTTTTGGCAGAGCTTTCGTTATGACCTTAACAATCTTACTTGGAGATGATGTAATATCATCATATGTGTGAACACGAACACGATAGTTATATACAAAATTATCATTTAACTCTAAATCTATATACTCTGCATTTAACCTTCCATCTATAACAGTCAACTCCGACCATTTTTCATCTTCAAGTGTCTTTCTCTCAATAATATATGATTTTACTTTTTGATTTTGGTGTGGTCTCCAGATAATTTTTGCGCTTCTTGGCATATCTGTAATACTATGAATCCAGGATACTGATTCTAAAACTGGAAGTGAGTTCAGGACTATAACACGACTCTTCACACCTTCAGAATTTTCAGCAAATGTTTTAAAAGCGTAGCTATATTTTGTATCTGGAACTACATCTATATCTACAAAGTGGGTTGTAAATCTACTCTCAATTGTCTTATAATACTCTAACTCACTTTTAGTCTCTTGTGTATCTGGATTTTTTTTGTAAATATAAATACCCTTCACTCTAGGGTCTTTAATACTTTTCCACTCAAAAGCGATTGCTTTCATGTCTACAACTGTACCATTCTTTGTCAATGTAACCATAGGAAGAGTCTTATCTATTACTACTTCCTCCTTTGGTTTTGGTGCTGCACCACCACAGCCGCTAAGAACCAGTAGTGAAGCTGCGCAAAATGCACTCAGTGTCCATAACTTCATTTATAATCTCCAAATTAAATTTTTTATCTATATTCTCTTTCATTATATCATCAAATTCTGCACGAAAAGACAATCTCTCTTTAGTTGTAGGGTGAATGAAATAAATTATGTAAGCATGTAACAATATTCGTTCCGCTTTTTGAGCTTTTGGGTTGAGTCCATAAATATGGTCGCCTAAAATATGCCTATTCAGACTCTCTAAATGAACACGGATCTGGTGCGTTCTCCCTGTAAAGAGTTTACAAGCGATAAGTTGGTTTTTCTCGTCATGACTGAGAGCTAACTGCTTAAACATCGTTTTTGCATACTTCCCATGCTCGAGTCCACAAGCCATTTTTAGACGGTTATTAGAACTTCTACCAATATTTGACTCTATCACAGTTATATCATCTTTTAGAGGTGGTGATATAACTGCAATATAGTATCTTCCCATACTCTTATCTTGAAGCTGTTGTGATAAAAACTCATGGGCTTCATTATTTTTAGCGACAACCATAGTTCCACTCGTTCCTTTATCTAAACGGTGAACTATTCCGTGGCGCTCTTCTCCACTGATTGTTGAGAGTCTGATACCTTTGTGCTTTAGCCAGTCTACTAAAGTTGCTTCCTTTACACTAGGTGCCGGATGAACTGTAACTCCACTGGGTTTATTTATAACTAAAACATCATCATCTTCATAAAGAATCTCTACATCAAAATCAACTTCAAGAGCTTTTTCCTGTTTGGCTTCTGGAAACTCCACTTTTATAGTCTGATTTGGTTTTAGCTTCACACCTGGACGAGATACTTTTTTGCCATCAATCCAAATGCACTCCTGTTTAATTAACTGCGCTACTTGAGAACGTGTCTGTCCTATTTGTGATGCTAAAAATGTATCCAAACGTTCAGCTTCATTACAAATATAGTTCTTTGTTTCCCTCATTATGTCCCTTTTATGATAAACTTTTACAAAATAATATGGAGTTATAAATTTGTGGAGATTTGATAAGAGTATTTTAGCACAATTTGACTTTTTTTCCATCATTCTTATCATACCACTGATAATAACTTCTAACTGGCTTATTGGAGAGGTTGTTCCAGCACTTGCACAGAAACAGAGTGCCTATGTCGGTGTCGCATTCTTAGCCTTTATAGTTGTCTTTTTACTCCCTATTCGTCGTATGAGCTGGCTTATTCCTCTTATGTATTGGATAAATATTATTTTGCTTTTAGCAGTTGAGTTTTTTGGTCACGCCAGACTTGGTGCACAGAGATGGATAGACCTCCCTTTCATAAACGCAACTATTCAGCCATCAGAGTTTGTAAAGCCTGCTCTTATTTTGATGCTTGCATACCTCATCCACAAAAACCCACCTCCTATGCATGGCTACAGAGTGAAAGATTTTCTAAAACTCTCCTTTTATATTCTGCTTCCATTTTTTCTTATTGCCAGAGAACCGGATTTAGGAACTGCTTTAGTACTCCTGCTTATTGGATATGGTGTTCTATTTTTTATCGGAGTTTATTGGAAAATTTGGGCTACAATAATTACAGCCATATTACTTTTAGCACCAATTTCATATAAATTCTTACTTCATGATTACCAAAAAGTAAGAGTCAATGACTTTTTGAGTGAAAAGCCGTCATATCATGTTCAACAGTCAATAATAGCCATCGGTTCTGGTGGATGGACAGGGAAAGATAAAGAGGATGCAACTCAAACACAGATGCGCTTTCTACCTATTGCAACCAGTGATTTCATCTTCGCTTTTGTAGTCGAGAGAACTGGGTTTTTAGGTGCGCTTACACTAATACTTCTCTACGTAATACTCATACTGCATCTCCTGAGTCTAAGTGTTTTTAATACAGACTACTATATCAAAGTAGTAACAGTATCTATATCATTTATGATTTTTATATATATGGGTGTAAATATAGCAATGACTATCGGCTATGCTCCTGTTGTAGGGGTCCCCTTGCCCATGTTTAGCTATGGAGGCAGTAGTTTTATCAACTTTATAATTCTCTTTGCGATTATGCAAAACCTCATTACCTTTAGGTATAGAGACATGTATGATGTTAGAGGTACGAAGAGTTTCGTTTAAAATTGTAAATTATCTATTTTTGAGTTAGTTATGTTGAAGTTTAAAAAGAGTGGCGCGGTGGACGAGATTCGAACTCGCGACCCCCTGCGTGACAGGCAGGTAT
>JBDLHW010000201.1:0-3365 GCA_039715155.1 Campylobacterota bacterium
AGAATGTCTCCAACTAACATCAAAAAAGCTGCTAAAATCATTAGAAGAGCGATCTTCGTAGCTCGTGAAGTTGGTCCAACATTTATTCATGCTTACACTTCATGTAACATTGAGTATTCAATTCCTACTGAAGATGTATTTGCAGATGCTAAAGAGAAAGAGAAAACTCGTTTTCAATTCGATGAGTATATGACAGATGCAGCGAAAGAAGTAATTGAGCGTGTAGAAGCTGAAGAAAAAGAAGCTAGAAAAGCTAGAAAAGCAGAGGCGGTAAACTAATATGGCTGAGAATAAAAGATATAATATGAGAATCTCTGGGCTTGGTGGACAAGGTGTTGTTACCACAGCTCACATTCTCGGTGCGGCAATGGATAATGCAGGTAAATATGCATCACTAGTACCATTTTTTGGTTCTGAAAAAAGAATGGCACCTGTTGAGGCTTACGTTAGAGCTTCTACACAGCCAATCTACGAAGTTGGTGAAGTTGTTTATCCGGATATTATTTTAATTTACCATGCACAGGTTGTTACGCATGGTAAATCTTATACTATGCCTTTCTATACTGGTTTAAAACCAAATAGTTTAATTATCATCAATACTGATGCACCAGTTCTTAACGAAGATGACCTTAAGGTACTTAAAGAACTAAACGCTAAAGTTGTACAATTTGATGCTACTGCTCTTGCAATGAAAATTGCTGGTACTGAGCTTGCTACAAATATGGCAATGATGGGTATGCTTCTTGGACTTACAAAACTTGTAACAGAAGATAACATTGAAGCTGCGGTTAAAGAGAGATTCCTAGGAAACTCTTTTGTTGCTTCTGGTGGTACTGCTGCTCTTGACTCTGCTATTGAGAAAAAGTTCAAGAAAAAAGAGCAACTACTTGCAAAAAATATGGAAGTTATCAATAAAACATTTGAGATGGCTGACTCTGTTGATATGACTACTGACGACTTAGTTGTTCAGTTCGACGTTTAAAAGGAAGAATTAATGTATTATATAGCAAAAGTTGATGCTACTAAATGTGCTGAGTACAAGTGTAATACTTGTACACTCTACTGTCCAGAAGCGAATACGCTTATGTTCGATAAAGATGGTAACACATCTTGGGTTGATGAGGACAGATGTAAAGGTTGTGCACTATGTGTATACGTATGTACAGACATGCTTGATCGTAACTGTATTACGATGGAAATGCCTAACGCATCAGGTGAGTAAACTCTTAACTAGATGGTTTTAATACCATCTAGTCACATGCTAATAAATTGATAACTAATGTTTGCTCCAGACCGGAGTTTTGAGTTTATTAGATTGTTTAATAAGAGAAGTTTAATTTTTTCCAAATGTTAATTTTAGATAATCTTGTTAAAATTACGCAATAAAATTAATAAGGATTCTAGTGAAAGTTACAGTAGAAAAAATAGATGATATAAACTTCGTTATGAGTGGCAGTGTTGAGAACAGTGTTATTCAGGAAAAAGTTGCTCAATTAAAAAAAGAGACACCTAAAGATGAATCTAGCGATGAGAATATCGAGCAGAATGCAGCAGGAGCGGCATTTAAAGAGTTTATCGATGCGGGAATCAAAGAGGCAGGTATTGCTGTAGAGACTCTACTAGGTCAGCCGGCACTTAAAAAGTATGAGCAGCAAGATGACAGTTTATACTTTGAAGTAGAGATATCAACTAGCCCTGAGATAGATGTAAATATAGACTATAAAGATATCATACCTGCTTTTACAAAACCGACTGCTGATCCAAAAGAGGTAGAGGCTAAACTTCATGATTTTGCTACAAAACAAGCTCCATTTGTAAAGATAGAGACACCAAAAGCTGTTGAAGATGGCGATGTTACTGTTATAGACTTCAAAGGTTATATGGATGGTAAAGAGTTTGAAGGCGGAAGTGCTGAAAAATTCAATCTAAAGATTGGTTCTAAATCATTTATCCCTGGATTTGAAGAGCAACTCATCGGTATGGAGTATGGAGAAGAGAGAACTATTACAGTTACTTTCCCTAAAGATTATCAATCAGAAGAGTTAGCCGGTAAAGAGACTACATTTGATGTAAAGCTTCACGAGATTCAAGAGCAGAGAGCTGAGACTCCTGATGATGCTTTTGCACAGAGAATCCTTAGTGACAAGAGTGCTACTCTTGATACTCTTAAAGAGAAACTGGCAGAACAGATCACATCTGAAGAAGTTTCAAAAATCTATATGGCTGAACTGAAACCAAAAATCATACAGGGCCTGCTTGAAAAATTTGATTTTACACTGCCAAACAATGTAGTAGAACAAGAGATAGATGCAAAAGTAAGCGAAAAATCAAGAACTTTTAGCGAAGAGCAACATAAGACTTATAAAGAGGATAAGGGTGAATTCTTAAAACTTAGAGAGTCTATGAGAGAAGATGCAAGAGCCAGCATTAAGACTGCACTCATTGTTGAGGCTTTAGCTAAAAAAGAGGGTGTTGATGTTCATGAACAAGAGGTACATGCAGCACTCGGTTACCAAGCTATGATGACAGGTCAAGATGCTCAGGAATTAGTAAAATACTATGAAGAGAACAACCTAATGCATTCAGCAAAAATGGGACTTACTGAAGATAAACTCTTTGGTATTATGCTTGGGTTTCACCAAGGGTAAGAAGACTAAACCACTGTGAACAATATAGATGAGAGCTGGGTTGAGAGACTTCTAAACTGGGCAGACGAGAATAGTGTTCCTGATTTAGAGTGGATAGAACATGACTCTTATCTAAAAGGTGGATACTTTAGAGGTTTACCTAGAGATAAGAAGAAGTTACTCAGCTTAACAAAACTCAATCTTCTTGGTACCCAACTCACTGAGTTACCAGTAGAGGTATGTAATCTTACTGAATTAAACGGTCTCTATCTCCTAGGGAACCAGCTCACTGAACTACCAAAAGAGATATCTCAACTTACTCTTTTAGAAGAGCTTTACCTTCCAGGGAACCGCTTAAGTGAACTGCCAAAGCAGATAGGCTCTCTCAAAAATCTAAAACTTCTTCTTTTACAAGAGAATCAGATTCAGAGCTTACCTAAAGAGCTTGGCAATCTCACAAGTTTAACGACTTTAGAGCTTGGAAGCAACCAGCTTACATCTCTACCAAAAGAGATAGGAGAACTCACAAATTTAACAAAACTGACTCTTTGTAAAAACAGACTTAAAGAGCTGCCAATAGAGTTAGCAAAGCTTTTAAATCTAAGAGAAGTTGATTTTGTTTACAATAGAGTTGCGTTTGAAAAAGAGCATATTGAGTGGTTGGAAAACTTAATGGCTCATGGCTGTGAAGTATCTGTATAGCTGCAAAATAAAAGTACTTTTATAAAGGCTAACTAC
>JBDLHW010000202.1:0-3365 GCA_039715155.1 Campylobacterota bacterium
AGCTCTTTAGCAAATTTCACAATAGCCTTTACTAAAGAGTAAGCGTGCTTATCATTATCTATATTTTTCATCAAAGTAGAATCAATCTTCACATAGTCTGGTGCCATTGCAGAAATCTTTGACATATTTGCAAAGCCTAGACCAAAATTGTCTATGGTGATAACCACGCCTAGTGCTTTGAACTCATCTATAAACTCGATAAAACGGTCATAATCCTCATGGTTTTGATGCTCTAAAAGTTCAAAAATCACTTGTGAACTGATATCAAACTTTGTCTTGGCTGCAATACTGTGTTTAGAGATTTTCTCATGCAACAGTCTATTTATCTCGCGGTTTTCTATATCATGAAAGGTTATATTGATTGCCACATGTACATTCTTCTCTATCATAGTAGCAAATGACTCTTCTATAACTATCTTTGTTAAGGCTATGTACTGTTTTGAGATTTTAGAAAAATCAATAAACTCTTTTGGTGATACAAGAGTGAGTTTACCATCATCCTCAACTTGCTGGATTCTGATTAATGCTTCATACTTTAAAATATTTTTATTAATATCAACTATTGGTTGATAGTATGTATGAACACGATTATCAGCTACTGCTCTGTTTATCTCCTCTCTCCAGTAAAGATTCTTTTTCAGCTCCTCTCTTCTGTCTGCATCGGCTGTAAACCCAAGGTAATTTCTGCCACGTCTACGTGCTTCATGAAGTGCCATATCTGCTCTGCCGTAAATATTGTCGTTGTGAAATGCAATACCCACAGTTATACGTATAGAGATACTCTCCTGAACTCCATCAATTTTAATTTGACTGTTTTCTATAAAGTCAAAAAGTCTATTAATATCTTCTGTATACTTATCTGTATCTAGGGCTTTAACTTTTTCAAACAGAACAAACTCATCTCCACTCATTCTGTAAAGATGATAAGAGAGTTTTGAATTAAAGATATCCAGCTGTTTTGCAAATGCAGATAATATCTTATCTCCAACATCTAAACCATATATCTCGTTATATATGTGAAAATCATCGATATTTATCAATATCATTACTGGAATCTCTGAATACGACAAGTCTTGCATCTCCTCCATAAGTGCATTATGACTCTTTAATTGTGTCAACTTATCGATATCAAACTCTCTCTTAAATAGCTCTCTATCATTTTTTAGTTTTAAAGATATTTTATATATGGCATCAACTAGATTGTCACTATTGAGAGGTTTTAGCATATAACCATCTATATTTAAGCTAATACAAGAGTTTAAACTTGAAGGATTATTCCAAGCTGAAAAAACAATTATTGGCAGATTTTTATTCTCTTTTCGAATATTACTTATTAACTCTATTCCGTCCATTTTAGGCATTGATAGGTCAGTTATAAGCAGGTCAAACTTATTTGCATTATATAAGGCAAGGGCTTCCTCACCATTATCTGCACAAGTTACACTCCCAAAGAAGTTTGAAAACATCTCAACAGAACTAGCTTGCACCAACTTATCATCTTCAACGTATAGTATATTTAACTTTTTAGTACTCTCAAGTATATTTTTAAGATTTTTCATTTAATTTTTCCAATTTTATTTCAAAACAGACACCATCATCTCTGTTGGCTACAGACAATCTGCCATTATGATGGTCATCTACTATCGTCTTAGACATATAAAGACCTAATCCTGTCCCATTCTTCTCATCTTTTGTTGAGAAGTACGGGTCAAAGATCTTATCTATTATATCCTCTGGTATTCCCCCGCCATTATCACATATAGAGATAGTGTTTTCATCTGTAGTTATAACTATTTGTGGATGCTTTACACTACTTTCACTATCTTTTGAGGCTTTTTCTCTAAAATTATCCTGTGCATTTTTTAATATGTTGAGGACAACCTGCATCATCTCACTATCATACATCTCTAACTTTTCACTTGAGTTATAGTGCTCCACAACCTCAATATTGTCACTCAATAGAGATGCCTTAATAATAGCTAACGACTTTAAGATGACTTCATCCAGTTTAGCCTCTACAGACTTCTTATTTGGTCTGTAAAAATTTCTAAAATCATCTATAGTCGTCGTCAGGCTGTTAACAAACTCATTGATATTTTCCAGTCTCTTTAAAAAGTAGTTGTTATACTCCTCCATCCCCTCTTTTGTCCTCAAATCAAACTCTTCGAGTTCTATCTTCATCTGAAGGTTTACAGCTGTTGTTGATATAGCACCCAGGGGCTGTCTCCACTGATGGGCTATCATACTTATCATCTCCCCCATCTGGGCTAAGCGCGACTGCTGAAGCATCTGTTCATTTTGAAGTCTGTTTTTCTCAACCTCTTCCATTATTCTGGTCTCAAGTAATTCATTTATATTTTGAAGTTCATAAGTCTTCTCATCTACTTTAGCTTCGAGATCCTCGTTTGAGGTTCTTAGTCTATTGTGGGTTTTTGCAATGTTTTCACAGAGGTACTGAAACTCTTTTTGAGTTTGAGATGGGAACTTTAAAACTTCATTATCTTTTGTAACTTTTAATCTGTCAATTATATCTTGAATTGGGCGACTGACACTTTTTGCAATAAACACCGAAAGCATAACAAATATCACCAGCAATACTAAAGCTTTTAAAAAAACCTGCTTAATCTTTTCATCTAGGTGAAGATGGTAGGTTTTTAGATCTGCCTCTAAAATCATATATCCAATAGGTATATCTAAAATATCAAAAACATTGAGAATAAGGTACTCATCACTATTTTTTATAGCTCTCTCATCACCCTCAAGCAGTGCATTAAATCTATGGTGTCTTATCTTACCAGGGAGTGCTTTTCCACTCTCAACAATGATATTGGCATCTTTATCCAAAATATAGACAGACTTAACATAATCACTCTCAATGGCATCAACTGTCTTTTGAATATTTACTATATCCCGGTTATAGATATAAGCACTGGTGTATTCAGCGATAATAGTATTAATAGTAGTATTCATCTTATCGAGTGTAGTGAATGAGTGTGACTTTATCTCTTCTGATTCATAAACTACATGAAAACTTAAAAATATTAAAAAAGATGAGATTAGAAAAACAAATATCTTTCTTTGAATTGTATTTAATATAAACATTAGAGTCTCTCTTTCACAACGTACTTATAGAAAGTCTGTGGAAGTTTTACATTGTGTCTATTCAATCTAGGTTCCATAAATTTAATAGTTATATGCCCTCTATCCCAATAAAAAGCACCTACTGCATTATCAAACTCTTCAAATACACGACGTGAAGTTGTAAAAAAGAGCTTCTCTTCACACTCTTTAGGTATCTCTTTCATACTATCAACGAGAACTATGTCTGCCTCTTTACAACTCTCTATCAACCTTAAAGAGGGAGC
>JBDLHW010000203.1:0-3318 GCA_039715155.1 Campylobacterota bacterium
TATGAGGTTTGAGACATATCAGGAGACTACAATGATTAGACAAGAGCAGTATAATGTCTCACTCAATAAACCCTATCAGTTTAATAGCTTTAACTATGGAGTTATGATAAATCTAGAGTTTTAAAAGGCAAAATAGTTATGAAAAAACTTATAATATTTTTACTACTTACTAGTTTAATAAATGCAGCTGAAGAGCTGTTTGAATTGGAATCATTCAGTTTTAGTATGGAAAATGACAATGATGTTCATACTGATTTTGGTTATACTCACGGAGCTAGAGTTTCACTTCTTTTTTATAGAGGTGATACTCAAAAAAGTTTTTTAAACATACCATTTACCTCTTTTAAGACTACAAATAATTTTATATCTTTTTCCTATTCAAACCAGATGTTTACACCTTATGATTTAGATCAAACGCAGCTTATAAAAGATGATAGACCTTATGCCGGATATTCATACATCGAGATAGGAGTTCACCAGACATCAAAGAGTTCTTTGGATTCGCTTACACTACAAACAGGAGTAGTCGGAGAATCATCTAAAATGGATAGTTTACAAAATCTATTTCACAAGAGTATAGCTGCTTCTAACGCTTCAGGTTGGGATTATCAACTAAAAGATGAATTTATTATGCAGTTAAATTATATGCATAAATGGCGTTTGGAGTATTCAAAAATATATGATTTAGAGAGTGTTTTAGTTCCACATGCGGGAGCAAATATTGGTAATGCTTCAATAAAAGCTTCAGGGGGAGCTCTTTATAGAATTGGATTTAATATTCCAAAAGATTTTGGTATGAATTCTATGAATGAAGGAAGTTTTTCATCACTGCCAACAGACTCAAAGGTTATTATCAATAACCCTTCAAAATGGAGTATAAATCTTAATATATCGGCAGGGTCAAACTTAGTTTTTCGTGATATATTTTTAGATGGTAACACATTTAGAGATAGTCACTCGGTCGATAAAAATTATTTTAATGCTTATGTAAGTCTCGGTGGATCGGCCAGATATAAAAATTTTTCCGTGGATTATCAACATAATTATTATTCAAAAGAGTATAAACAAAGAGGTCTTCATAGAACTTATAAAGGTTATGGATCTTTAATATTTTCATACAATTTTGAATAGAATATCAAGAAAAATAATTTAGTAAAACTTCTTATTAGCTTAATTTAGGTAGAATAACTTCAATTATGCCCTATAGGGCTATCTGGAGAGTTAAATGGAACAAAATTACGGTGCTAGTAATATTAAAGTCCTTAAGGGTTTAGAAGCTGTTAGAAAACGTCCCGGTATGTATATTGGTGATACTGGACATCGTGGTCTTCATCACTTAGTATATGAAGTTATTGATAACTCTATCGATGAGGCTATGGCTGGTCACTGTGATACAATCACTGTTACACTAACTAAAGAGGGAACGTGTAAAGTAAACGATAACGGTCGTGGTATTCCTACAGATATGCACCCTACTGAAGGCATGTCTGCTGCAACTGTTGTATTAACTGTTCTTCACGCCGGCGGTAAGTTCGATAAAGACACTTATAAAGTTTCCGGTGGTCTTCATGGTGTTGGTGTTTCTGTTGTAAATGCGCTCTCTGGTGATCTGAAAATGACAATCCACAGAGGTGGAGAGACTCATGAGCAGACATTTAAAGAGGGTATTCCTCAAGAGGCACTAACTGTTACTGGAAAAACTCGTAAAACAGGTACTACTATTGAGTTTGCAGCTGACCCGTCTATCTTTACAGAGACTATTACTTTTGAGTATGAGTATTTATCAAGAAGATTCAAAGAGCTGGCATACCTGAACCCATTTATTACTATCAAATTTATTGATGAGAGAACAGATACTAAAGAGGAGTACCACTTTGAAGGCGGTATTGCTCAATATGTTTCAGACATGAACAAAAAGACTTTAGTTGCTGATGTTTACTCATTTTCTGCAAAAATAGAGGATATAGAGTTTGATATAGCACTTATGTACAATGACGCTTATGATGAAAAGCTTTCATCTTTTGTAAATAACATTAGAACTCCAAACGGTGGTACACATGAAGCTGGTTTTCGTGCCGGTTTAACACGTGTTGTATCAAACTATAACTCTAAAAATGGTGCAGCAAAAGAGAAAGATGTGAAAATCTCTGGTGATGATGTTAAAGAGGGACTTATTGCGATAGTTTCTGCTCGTGTACCAGAGCCTCAATTTGAAGGTCAGACAAAAGGTAAACTTGGAAATACTTATGTTAGACCATTAGTTCAAAAACAGACTTATGAACTTCTCTCTAAATACTTTGAAGAGAATCCTCTTCAAGCTAAAGCGATAGTCTCTAAAGCTCTTATGGCTGCCCGTGGACGTGAGGCTGCGAAAAAAGCCCGTGAATTAACACGTAGAAAAGATAATATGTCAGTTGGAACACTTCCTGGTAAGTTAGCTGATTGTCAATCTAAAGATGCTTCAATCTGTGAGCTTTACCTGGTGGAAGGGGACTCTGCAGGCGGTTCTGCTAAGATGGGTCGTGATAGAGTTTTTCAAGCGATTTTACCACTTAAAGGTAAGATTTTAAATGTTGAAAAAGCGCGTTTAGAGAAGATTCTAAAATCAGACGAAATCACAAACATGATCACTGCTATGGGTTGTGGTATCGGTGAAGAGTATAATGAGGAGAAGCTTCGTTATCATAAGATTGTAATCATGACCGATGCCGATGTTGATGGGTCTCACATTCAGACACTTCTTCTTACATTCTTCTTCAGACATTTCCGCAGTGTAGTTGAGAAAGGCTATCTCTACCTAGCGCAACCACCACTTTACCGTTATAAAAAAGGTAAAAAAGAGATCTACTTTAAAGATGATCGTGAGATGAATGACTTCTTAATTGATAACGGTGTTGAGTCTCCAGAGATGGAGAGTGTTGGACACAATGATCTGGTTGCATTCTTTAAGATGGTAGACCATTATGCAGGAAGTCTTGAAGCACTTGATAGAAGATATGCACTTGTTAATCTGATTCGTCACTTTATAGAGAATCCAGACCTTATCTCTTTAGGTGCAAACGATCTATTTGTTAAAGTTGAGGAGTTTTTAAACTCTATTGAGAACAATATACTGACTAAAACGATAAATACAGAGACAAATGAGATTCACCTTTTTGTTCAAACAAAAGGTGGTATGGAAGAGCTTCTAATCAGCGATGATCTTTTCACTGCTCCTCATTTTACAGAAGCTAATTATGTTTTCAAAAAGATTCAAGAGTGGGAATTAAGTTTTGAAAATGACATACTTGAAGAGTTAGAGAGTATCAAAGAGTATGC
>JBDLHW010000204.1:0-3239 GCA_039715155.1 Campylobacterota bacterium
TTATTGCCATAGATAACGATGAGAAGATCAGACTGATCTCTGAAGCGATCTATGCGATAGATCCTGAAATAGATATCATCTTAAATGTTTCAAACAGAAGACAGATCGAAAAATTATCGGACCTGCCTATTAAAAGTTATATCAACCAAAATGAGATAGCAGCAAAACGTTTGGTAGAGAGTGCCATAAAGTGTGATATAGTCTAATACATAGAAGGTAGAGTATATGAAAAGAACAGTTTCAAAAAGAGAGGGTAAGTATGTCAAACATTGATGATGAAAAAGCATTTAGGATTTTAGAAGAGGCGGTAGAGAAAGCACAGGTCTCACTGCAGAGTACAAAACATTTTCAACCCTTTTTAATGCTCTTGAACGATGCAGGTCAGGTAGAAGTGTTTGAGAATGAGATCAAAGAGTCTACACAGAGTTATGCCGAACTCGAAAAGGTTGCAGCAGAGTCAGTTAAAATGGGTGATGTCGATGTCATGGTCTTGGCAGTCGATACAGTCATACCTGAAAATTTTGTAAAAGATATCCCTCATGGTATACGTTTGCATTTGGAAGAGAAGAGTCAGGTAGATAAAAAGGTAGGTGCAAGATTTCTCTATGTGCCTTATGAACTGTGTCAAGTTAAAAATGAAGAGATGTATGTCAAGCTCCATGCTCCTATAGCTGTTGGTTTCCCTGCGGAGTATATCGTAGTATAAAACAGAACCCTCTAAATAACCTTTTTGTATCAGATATAGACAAATAAGATAAATCTTTTACATAAATATTAATTATCTATTCTCTTAAGATTTATCAGATAGAATAAGGATATAGGTTTAAAGGGTTCATATGAAGCTAAATATGATGCTATTGGTATTTTTGTTACTGACAGGCTTCATAGTTGCGGACAGTACACCTTTAAATGAATCAGAGAACAACCTTACAGATCACTCCCCGGTAAGTGAAGTAGAGGCACTCAAAAAGAGAGTAACAGAACTGGAAGCTGAGCTTGCAAAATATAAGCAGGTCAAACCGGTTATTGGCAGTGTCAAGCACTCCGCAAAAAAAACACCCCCTCCTAAAGAGATCTTAAAAGGTGAAAAATTCTCACTACAAACCACTACACCTAAAAAAGTTTCAGCATACCTTACAGCAGCATACCAAACAGCAGATGATCTGAAAGTAAAACTTGTACAGAACGGTTTTGATGTTTTAGCTACAGATGAAATACTCAAAGGTAAAACAGTGATCACCATCAGCAATGAAGCCTTGAGAGATACAAACAGTTTTTTGTCAGCATTGCATATACTGGTCAATGACGATCATGAGATCCGTGTTCAGAACCCCAGCTATTTTGGTGCAGCATTTTTGCAAGACAAATACACATTCGGAGATTTTAATGAAACACTTAAATCTCTGCAGGTTGTTTTGGGAGATATGTATATAAGTAAAGAACAGTACAAACTTGATGATCTTGGAGATTATAATTTCATGTTGGGTATGCCGCATTTTAATGATACCATTACGGTAGCTAAAGGGAGTGATATCATCTCAAAGCTTACAAAAGAGGGGTCGGAAAAGTACATCTCCTACACACTTAAGTTACCAAACGGCTCAGTTTTGGTAGGACATAAGCTTCAGGATGTTACCTATGAGTATCTCAAAAAGATCGATGTTGCACACAATGCCCAGATCTTTCCTTATCAGGTGATGATCGAAGAAGAGAGAGCCTATATGTTGAACCCGAAATACTACCTAGCACTCTCTTTTCCTCTTTTGAGTATGACTGACTTTATGCAGATAGCTTCTGCTCCCGAAGAGATAGTCAAAGATATTGTAGAAGCATATAAATAGCAAATATATATCCCATATTATAGACATTTTACTCCTTAACCTGTGTAGTATGGAAACAAATAATAAAGATAACTTTCATCTAACCGCCGTTTAAATAGTATAAGTGCAAAAAAGTGTTACACTTCTATCATTAATAATCTAATTTAAGGAACAAACATGTCACAATTACCAAAAATCATATGGTCAAAAATCGATGAAGCACCAGCACTTGCTACGTATTCATTGTTACCAATCGTAAATGCATTTACACAAGCAGCAGGAGTTTCAGTTGTAACTTCAGATATCTCACTTGCAGGTAGAGTTCTTGCAGCTATGGGTCTTGCAGAAGATGAACTTTCTAAACTTGGAGAAGTTGTTCTTGAAGCAGATGGAAACATCATTAAACTTCCAAACATTTCTGCGTCAGTAGGACAGTTAAAAGATTGTATTGCAGAGCTTCAAGGTCAAGGTCACGATATTCCTGATTACCCTGAAAACCCGGCAAATGCAGCAGAAGAAGAGATTCAGGCTAAATATGGTGTATGTCTAGGTTCAGCGGTTAACCCGGTACTTAGAGAAGGTAACTCAGACAGAAGAGCAGCTAAAGCTGTTAAGAAGTTTGCACAAAACAACCCTCATAAACTTAGAGCATTCCCAGAAAACCCAAAATCATATGTTGCACATATGGAAGGTAACGGAGATTTCTTTAGTAATGAGAAATCTGTAACATTAACAAAAGATCAAAAAGTAACTATTGCTCTTAATGGTTCAGAATTAACTTCTGTTGATGCAATTGATGGTGAAATTCTTGATGGTACATTTATGTCTATTTCTGCACTTAACAGTTTCTATGCAAAAACAATCGAAGATGCAAAAGCTAACGATGTTTTATGGTCACTACACCTAAAAGCTACAATGATGAAAATCTCTGACCCAATTATGTTTGGTCACGCTTTTAAAGTATTCTTCAAAGATGTATTCGCTAAACATGCAGATACATTCGCAGCGTTAAATGTTAACCCTAACCAAGGTATGTCTGACTTAGAGAAGAAAATTGCAGGTCACGCAAAAGAAGCTGAGATCAAAGCAGACTTCCTAGCAGCACTTGAGTCTGACTCTCCAAAACTTGCAATGGTTGATTCTGATAAAGGAACAACAAACTTTAATGCTTCTAACGATGTAATTATCGATGCTTCTATGCCTGTAGTTGTTCGTGAAGGTGGTAAGCAGTGGGACAGAAATGGTGATGCAGTAGAGTGTGTAGCTGTTATCCCTGATTCTACTTACGGTATGTTCCACGCTGAGATGGTAGCTGACTGTGTTAAAAATGGTCAATACGATGTATCTACAATGGGTACAATGCAAAACATTGGTCTTATGGCTCAAAAAGCTGAAGAGTATGGTTCTCACCCAACAACA
>JBDLHW010000205.1:0-3202 GCA_039715155.1 Campylobacterota bacterium
TTTACCGCCTACCATTGAGAAACATACGTTTGCTGCTTTAGCCGGAAGACCTGCTTTATAGTCTGATTTTTTACCGTTAAATTGATCAACGATCTGACCTGCTGCTCTGTGTGCTGCCCAGATAGCTGTTTGACCACTTGGCGGAATACCGTGAGTCACTGCATCTCCAATAACATAAATGTTTCCATCTGTTTTAGATTTGAAGCTATAACCATCCATCATTGCATACCCTGAACCATTGGTTTCAATACCTGCCATAGCGATAACAGGTGAACATTTGTTGTTCGGGATCAAGTTACATACTTCATATTTTTCAGTCTTTGTTTTACCCTCTAGATCATTAGCATCTGCATACTCTTTATAGGTAATCGTTTTTGCTGCCGGATCTACATCGATAACTTCAGTAAGTCCTTTATAGTCAATGATTCCATCATAAAGATCTTTCCATGACTCTTTAAATGCTTTACCTTTGGCAAATTTACCATCTCTGGTATCAAGTACAATTACTTTTCCTTGAATACCTTCATTTTTCATATAGTTGGCTACCATTGCTGTTCTCTCATATGGTGCAGGAGGACATCTGTATTTACCTTTTGCAGGTGGTACAATGATCACATTACCATCATCCATATTGTCAAGTTGTCTCTTCAGTGCAACATGCTCATTACCTGGCATCAATGCAGCAGGACAAGCTTGTGAAACTTGTGCAATTTTCTCTTTTGACCATTTCGGGAACTGCTTTTCATAATCATACGCAATACCCGGAGAAAGCACAAGAATATCATAGGCAAAATCACCGTTCGTTGTTGTTACAGTTTTAGCTTTTCTATCGATAGCTGTTACGGTTGCATGTACAAAATTATATCCATGTTTCATTGCCGGCTGATAGTAATCACCTACAAATGTATCCAAAGCTACATTGTCAAGACCACCTAAGAGTGTATTAGAAAATGGACACGCCATGAACATATTACTCTTTTCAATCACGGTAACATCTAAACTTTTATCTTTTTTTCTAAGTGCTTTTGCCATGGTAAGGCCACCAAAACCACCACCTACAATTACTACAGATTTTCCACTTGCCTTTTTAGCAGGTGCTGCTTTTGATTCACTTGCTACTGCTACTGACGGTAAAACTGCTGCGGCTGCAGCAACACTGATCAATTTAAACAGATCTCTTCTTTCTATACTCATTTCTTCTATCCCTTATATTTTTTTGTCAAGCACATAATAACAACTTTAAGTTAAAACATACATAAATAATATTTATTTTTTATCTTTTTTTTAGTAAATTAATATAAATAAATAATTATAATAATCTACACTATAAAATTCTCTACTTTCTCAGTCTTAAATGGCATGATGTACACTGACGCAGCGCTAATGAATAATTGTGTATCACTTCATCCGGCTTGCCAAGTCTTATTGATTCTTCCATCTCATGAAGATACATCTCAAGCAATATAGCTGTCTTTTTGGCAAATTTTTGCGCATAAAGCTGTTCATCATCAAGAAAATCTTTTGCATCAACCTTCTGTATCGTATGCAGTGTCTTTTTGATCTCCTTTATCCCTAACTTGATCATTCTATTATCTTTATTACGGAACAGTATGCCTTTTTGTATCATTCCCATGGCATCTGCCATCGTTAGCATATCTTTAATCCGATCTACTTTTGTATATTGTTCAGTGGCGAATGCCGAAGTACCGATGAGAGATACCAACAAAATACTTTTTCCTATTTTATTTACACTATTTTTTACTTTCATCATAATTACCCTTTAGTATTGAATCAGATCTTTTGAAAAGTTGGAGAGTTTGACGACTTTTGCTTCCACTTTAACAAGCTTCTTTCCTTTACGTTTTCCACCATAGTATTTTTTGAACTCCGGTTTGAACGCATCAAGATAATCATGAAATTTACTAGGTCCCAAGGCACCTACAGCCCAAATATTATCTTCATCATCTACTTCAAGAACGATCTGTGTCAACCCTTCTGTTGCCGGCCCGTTTACACGTTTTCCTCCATCTTTAGGTGTAAAAGCAGAAAGATGTGATGAACAGACAAACACACCTGCTTTATCGTATGCCATGGTTTTTCCGGCTCTAGGCACATATTGGAAAAAACTGTCATCCGGTGTAGGATGGGTTAATTGATGTGGACAAATTGCTGAAAATGCAACAATAGATCCTCCCTTTCCTACACCACCTTTAAAGATGTACTCTGTTCCGTCAGCAGACTTGAGGCTCACATCTTTTTGTGTTGCTTCACCTAGATCAACCATAATACACGGTGTAGATACCATAGGAAAATTAAAAACATAATTTTCCTCTTTTGTTAAAGTGCTTGCTTTGAACGGATTACCGTCAGCATCTTTAAGCTGTATTTTTTCATAACTTATATACAGATCTCCATTGCCTGCATAGAGTTTTTGTGTGATGAGTGATGGTGCAATGACTACTGACATTGCAGATACACCCGTAAGTTTAAGAAAACTTCTTCTTCTCATAATCATCCCTTATAATATATTTTAACTTTCGTTACAGCAAGAATATTAAATAAATTTATTAAGTATGTCAAGTATTTTAATGATATTTCTGAAAAAATGTACCTTAATGTGCGATTAAGACCCATTATGGTACTATCACGGTTCCAAAATTCTTGCTCATTTTTGGACAACACAATGTTCTATATTAAACACAACTAGTTGTGTGAGCTTCCTGCTGAAGGAAACTTAGCGTTAGCGTAAGTATATGAAGCTTCGCTTTAGATACGTTCTGTTGATAATTTATGGGCTATTAAACCAAAAGGAAACAATATGACTTGTTATGAAACACTGTTTGTAGTTAAACCTACACTTACAGACGAAGAGATTGCAGCACAGATCACTAAAGTGAAAGATGTACTTGCTAAAGAGGGTGCTGAACTTGTTGCAACTGATGATATGGGTATGAGAAAACTTGCTTATCCTGTAGCTAAAAACGAGAGAGGATACTATACAGTTCTTTTCTATAAAGCTGAAGGTACTGTAATTGATGAGCTTGAGAGAAATCTTAAGATCAACGAAGAGGTCATTAAGTTTTTAACTGTAAAATATGTTAAAAACAAAGAGATCGCACAATTTGACAAACTTGTTGCAGCAGCTGGTAAAAAAGCTACTACAGAAGAAGCTGCTCCAGAAGCAGAAGCAACAGAAGCATAA
>JBDLHW010000206.1:0-3202 GCA_039715155.1 Campylobacterota bacterium
TCTTGTCCAAGACTTTATAATATTGTTATAAATATAATGCGCACTTCCCACTTATTTTATGTTCAGATGGCTCCGCTAGCTTTCTTCTTATTACCGCACGAATTAAATATCTTAAGCTTTAAAAGAATGAGAAAAGGATGGGAATTATGAAAAAATTTCTTGTTGTACCTATAGTGGAAATAGATCCCTCTTGGAGTTTAAGAGGCTTTCCACATGACTATTATGCTTCGGAATATTGCAGAGTAGTACTGGGTATTCCACTAGATTATCTTGAAGATGCTAATTTATCTGATGATAGTTTGGAGATCAATCTGATTGATTCTGAAGAGATCATAGAAGAGGATTGGTATATACATTTAAAACGCATCTCTAAGTATGTAGATACTTCATCCTGATAAGGAGCCACCTATGGCAAAAGTTAAAAAAGCTGCCTAACTTTAAGAGATAGAAGTTTTTCTATCTCTTGCCCTCTACATATATAAACACGGTCTTATAGTTCAAATGGCATGTTTGTATACTCCTCTAGCATGTAAGATATTGCATGAAGATTATATAGGTAACCGATAACAAAATAGTTACTTACTTAAGTGATTTAAACGCTAAGTTTCCCCAATATATGTTCACCCTTTTTTATCTGTAATGTAATAATCGCCAGTTCCTCTTTTAAATCAGCAAGCTCATTTTCATTGATACTTTTTTTTGCTTTTTGATTGAGTATCTCTTTTCGGGATCTTAATTTTATTAAGAAACGCTGTATAGATTCTTTTTTCCCTGTTTTTTGAAACAGATTTAATACAAAAGATGTTTTGAGACGTATTTTAAATTTTTCTATATCCATTGAGCAGCCTTCTTTCTCTAGTGTATTATTTGCATCTTCACCATGGCTAGAAAAGTCCTATATTAATGAAAATGCCTCGTTACATATATTAGTATTAAAAGGTAACAAAGTGGTAACATTGATCTGCCTGATATGTTATAGAAATGTTATCACTTCTTCTTATGATTGCATATCAATCAAATGGAGATACAGATGAAAGAGGAAATGTATATATCAGATAAAAAGATCGCTAAACTTGCAAAAAGACTTGCTAAAACATTTGGAATAACTCAAGATGAAGCAATGGAACTCATTTATGAAGAGTGGGATTTTATCGAGGCTCTTTTTCATGCACATACAAAAGTCAAAGCCGTACACTCTCATCTTATAGATGAGATAAACTACACTTACCGGATAGCATAATGCAGTTAAGTGTAGAGAACTATATGGTGCACCATTATCCGGCCATAGAGACGTTTCCTTCTGCGGCAAAAAAAGTATTGTTCTCTACGATGAAGAAGCTTTTTCATGAAAACCAGATCAACACTTTTATGGAGGAGAATGCACATAAAGATACCTTTAGTTTTATAGAAGCTACTCTGGATCATTTTGATATCTCTGTGGCATTGAAAACCAATGAGTTAGCTCGTATTCCTACCTATGGACGCTTGGTGATCATTGCTAATCATCCTCTAGGAGCGTTGGATGCCATGGCACTTTTGCATCTGCTTAAAGATGTACGTAAAGATATTAAAATAGTGGCAAACTCTTTTTTATATCAGTTTGAGAACCTTAAAGATATTATTATCCCGGTAGATAACATCAATGGGAAGATGGACAAAGAGACGGTCAAAGGCATTTATAAAGCGTTGGAAGCAGAACAGGCCGTGATTATCTTTCCTTCGGGAGAAGTAAGTCGAGCAAAGCCAAATGGTATTAAAGATACACCATGGAAGAGTGGGTTTTTAAAGATAGCATCTAAAATGCAAGCACCGATACTTCCTGTCTATATCAAAGCAAAAAACTCTAAAAACTTTTATCTGCTCTCTATGATAAACCGTTCTTTGGCAACAGCAACACTGCCGCATGAAATGTTTAAGGCAAAAGGAAAAACCATAGAATTTAAGATAGGAAAATCTATCCCTTTTGATGCGTACAGTTTACCAAATCTGTCAAAAAACGAGATAGTAAAACTTCTTAGAAAACACCTCTATAAAGTAGCGAAAAGTCATAAACCGGTCTTTGCAACACAAAATGAAATATCTGTCCCTGAAGTGAGATCTGAGCTCAAAGCAGAACTTAAAAATGGAACACTTCTCGGAGAGACAACAGATGGTAAAAGCATCATAGTATATGAATCAGAGATAGAGAACTGTGTGATCAAAGAGATAGGAAGATTGCGTGAGGTCAGTTTTCGTCATGTGGGTGAAGGGTCTGGAAAAAAACGAGATATAGACGAATATGATTTTTACTATAAACATATGATCATATGGGATGATGAAGCACTGGAGATCGCCGGAGCCTATCGTTTAGGTCTTTGTAAAGAGATCATAGAAGACTTTGATGTGGATGGGTTGTATACGGAAACACTTTTTAAGTTTGATGAAAAATTTGAGTATTACTTTGAGCATGGATTGGAACTTGGAAGAAGTTTTGTTCAGCCCAAGTACTGGAACTCCAGGGCTTTGGATTATCTTTGGCAGGGGATAGGTGCTTATATCAAGCAGCAACCGAATATTCGTTTCCTTTTTGGCGCAGTGAGCCTCAGCGATTCTTTCAATTCTAAAGCAAAAGGGATGCTGATCTATTTCTATACGCATTATTTTGGTTCAAATGAAGCATTGGTGAGTCATAAAGCACCTTATCGTCATCCTGCATGGATAGAAAAACATTGTGAAGAGATATTTGCAGGAGATGACTATAAAGCAGACCTTCGTACCCTTAAAGAGGAACTTGGCTTTATGGGTTATGCAGTGCCAACACTCTATAAACAGTATGCAGAACTCTGTGAAGAGGATGGTGTGAAGTTTTTGGATTTTGGTTATGACAAAGATTTTAACAACTGTATCGATGGTTTTATCGTCGCAGATCTGGATCTGTTAAAAGAATCAAAGAGAAAAAGGTATTTTTCTGAGTAAAGGGGGACCTCTAAATAATTGAACCCTCTGTAATCAAAATGTTTCCAAATTACTCTACAATTCTGGCAATCTAAAATAATGACTAAGGAAACAGTATGACATTAAGAACAATTCTTACAGCAGCAGTAGCAGCTTCAGTAGCACTTACATCGGTAAATGCAGCCGATCTTAAAGGTAGAGGAGCATCATTTCCTGGACCAGTATATAAAGCATGGACTTCTGAGTATTATGCAGCAACAAAAAACCA
>JBDLHW010000207.1:0-3158 GCA_039715155.1 Campylobacterota bacterium
GAGGAGTAATGTTTTTAAAATTAATATCAAGGTCTATATCTGCACTGGCATAAGGTTTTTGACCGCCGAGCTCTAGAAGTAACAGTAGATCAGCCTTTTTTACTTTTGCAATTATTGAAGTAGGATTAAACTCCGTCAGCTCTATATGGTACGTTGTATCACTCTTTGCGATATCACTTACCCCATCTACTGTTACAAATGCGCTATCTCCCTTGATTGTTCCACTTGTAAATACTTTACCCTTTAGCGAAGCATTTGTTAAACTCTGCAACTCTTCAACTACTTTCATTTCAACTGAATAAGCTATATCAAATGCTTGAGAAAATAGTGAATATGAACCTTTAATAGCAATACTGTTATTTTTACTAAGCTTTAGCAGTATCTCAAATTCACTCATATTAAGAGAAAAAGTAGTTAATTTGCTATCTAATTTAGTCTGCTCCTGAATTTTTGACTCTATCGTAGGCTTTATTAAACTGTTTCCAAAAGATGTAAAAGCAACAATATATATAACAGCTATTACAGTAACTATGAGCCCACCAAACCACGCTAAATACTTCATACTTCTCTCCAATTATTAATTAGATAATAATACACTTTTTTCCATTCATTAACAACTTGATATACATAGACTAAAGTTAATTGCAAAATAATATTCATATCTTACTTGACATTGTTACACTCAATATGTATAATAGTGTTATCTTTTTAGAAAAAGGAGTCTATTAACAATTATGTCTAAAGAAGAAACAGTAGAAGAATCTCTAGAAACACTAGAGGAAAATATAGAACAAGAATTTAATGAAGCAGAGGCGGAAGCGGAAGCTGTTGAAAATGAGTTTGATCTTTTACAGGCTGAAATGGCTGAACTAAAAGATAAGTATGCTCGCGTTCATGCTGATTTTGATAATATCAAAAAAAGACTTGAGAGAGAAAAGTATACAGCAGTAGAGTACGCAAATGAGAAGTTTGCAAAAGATATGATTCCAGTTATGGACTCACTGCAGGGCGCTATGAGTTCTGCAGACACAGATGCCGATAAGGCAGAGCTTTTTGATAAGTTAAAAGAGGGAATTGAACTGACACATAAGCAGTTTATTACTTCACTGGAGAAACATGGTGTGACTATGGTATCTCATGATGAACCTTTTGACCCTAACATCCATAACGCTGTTCAGAGTGTAGACAGTGAAGATGTAGAGTCTGGACAGATAGTTCAAACTTTTCAAACTGGTTATAAATATAAAAGTAGACCTCTACGTGAGGCTATGGTAATAGTTGCGAATTAATTCGTAAAACAATTTAATAAATTTAAAATATAAAACAAAGGAAATGAAATGTCAAAAGTTATTGGTATAGATTTAGGAACAACAAATTCATGTGTAGCAGTTTACGAGGGTGGTGAAGCTAAAATCATCCCAAATGCAGAGGGTAAAAATACAACTCCTTCGGTAGTAGCTTTCACAGATAAAGGTGATGTACTTGTTGGTGATCCAGCAAAACGTCAAGCAATCACAAACCCCGAAAAGACTATCTCTTCAATCAAGAGAATCATGGGTCTAATGATGAATGAGGAGAATGCTAAAGAGGCACACGATAAAGTAACATACAATATCGTTGACAAAGATGGTTCAGCAGCAGTTGATGTAGCTGGGAAAATCTACACTCCCCAAGAGATTTCAGCTAAAATCCTTACAAAGCTAAAAGATGATGCAGAAGCGTACATTGGTTCAGCTGTAACTGATGCAGTAATTACAGTTCCAGCATACTTTAACGATGCACAGAGAAAAGCAACTAAAGATGCTGGTACTATTGCTGGTCTTAATGTTCTTAGAATTATCAATGAGCCAACTGCATCAGCACTTGCTTATGGTCTTGAGAGTAAATCTGAAGAAAACGTACTTGTTTATGACCTTGGTGGTGGTACATTTGATGTTACAACTTTAGAGATTTCTGATGGTACATTTGAAGTTCTTTCAACTGACGGTAATGCATTCCTTGGTGGTGATGATTTTGACAACAAAATCGTTGACTTCTTAAATGAAGAGTTTAAAAACTCTCACGGAATCGAGCTTAAAAATGACAAGATGGCACTTCAACGTCTAAAAGATTCAGCTGAAAGTGCTAAAAAAGAGTTAAGTTCAGCAACTGAGACTGAAATTAACCTACCATTTATCACTATGACAGAAGCTGGACCACAGCACTTAGTTGTAAAACTTACTCGTGCTAAATTTGAAGGTATGATCTCTGAGCTTATTGATGAGACAATTGACCACATTAAAGTAGCTATGAAAGAAGCTGATTTAGACAACAGTGAAATCAAAGAGATCATCATGGTTGGTGGTTCTACTCGTGTACCAGCGGCTCAAGAAGCTGTATCTAAATACTTCGGTGGTAAAGACTTAAACAAAGGTGTTAACCCTGATGAAGTTGTTGCTGCAGGTGCTGCTATTCAAGGTGGTGTTTTACGTGGTGATGTTAAAGATGTTCTTTTACTAGATGTTACTCCATTATCACTTGGAATCGAGACTCTTGGTGGAGTTATGACTAAGATTATTGAAAAAGGTACTACAATTCCTGTTAAGAAATCTCAAGTTTTCTCAACTGCAGAAGATAACCAACCAGCTGTATCAATCAGTGTAGGTCAAGGTGAGCGTGAGTTTGCTAAAGATAACAAATCTTTAGGTCTGTTTGAGCTTGGTGATATTCCAGCAGCTCCACGTGGTGTTCCTCAAATTGAAGTAACTTTTGATATCGATGCAAATGGTATCCTAACTGTTTCTTCAACTGACAAAGGTACTGGTAAGTCTCAATCAATCACTATCTCTGGTTCTTCAGGATTAAGTGAAGAAGAGATTAATAAAATGGTTCAAGACGCAGAAGAGAATAAAGCTGCTGATGAGGAGAGAAAAGGTATGGTTGATTTAAGAAACCAAGCTGACGCACTAATCTCTCAAACTGAAAAATCTATGGAAGAGATGGGTGACAAACTTGAAGCAGAAGAGAAAGCTAAAATCGAAGCTGCTGCAACTGATCTTAAAGAGACTCTAAAAGATGAATCTGCAACTAAAGAGCAGATAGAAGAGAAAGTAAAAGCACTAACTGAAGCTGCACATAAAATGGCTGAAGAGATGTACAAAAAAGAGCAAAACCCTGAA
>JBDLHW010000208.1:0-3152 GCA_039715155.1 Campylobacterota bacterium
AAAATAGCGTATGCCAGTAAAGATAGTGGAGCAATACTGCATATTGAAAAAATATCTTCACAGATAAAAGAGTATATGGTTTTAAAAGCAGTCATATCCTTTTTTACGGGTCTTATTGTGTGGGTAGCTCTGCTAATAGTTGGAACTGATTATGCCTTTTTGTGGGCTGTTATAGCCTTTCTTTTTAACTTTATTCCAAATATCGGTTCCATTATAGCTGCAGTTCCAGCAGTACTGTTAACACTTGTTCAGCTAGGAACACTCAGTTCAGTTATAGTTGCAGCTGTTTATGTAGTGATTAATGTTCTTATAGGTTCTGTAGTAGAGCCTAAGGTAATGGGAAAAGGTTTAGGACTCTCTACTTTGGTAGTATTCTTATCACTAATATTTTGGGGTTGGTTACTTGGAATAGTTGGAATGTTACTGTCAATTCCACTTACAATTATGGTGAAAATAATTTTAGATGATAATGAAAAAACAAAATGGGTCTCTGTCTTACTAGGTACAGGAGAAGAGAAATAAGTAAAATAAAAGAGCAATATTGTTACAATGTCTGATATATAAATTTAGGATTTATTTTGATTTTAATGATTGATAACTATGATAGCTTTACTTATAACATTGTTCAGTACTGTAGAGAACTTGGTGCTGATTTAAAGATAATTAGAAATGATGAGATGAGTGTTCAAGATATTGAAAAACTAAATCCAGAGAAAATTATCATCTCTCCCGGACCGGCCTCTCCAGATGAAGCGGGAATAACTCTAGAGGTGATAGAGTACTTTAAAGATAAGTTGCCTATTTTAGGTATCTGTTTAGGGCATCAAAGCATTGCTCAGGTTTTTGGTGGGGATGTTGTTCGTGCAAAAAATATGATGCATGGAAAAACTTCGCAAATGAAACAGATAGATGATTGTATAATCTTTAAAGATCTGCCACAAGAGTTTATAGCCACTAGATATCACTCTCTGATAGTAGATAAAAACACTCTGCCGGAAGTGATAGAACCAACAGCCTATAGCATGGATGATGATGAGATTATGGCTCTTAAAATAAGAGACAGAGATATATATGGAATACAGTTTCACCCAGAGTCTATAATGAGTGAATATGGACATGAGATGATAGGAAACTTTTTAAAACTATGATGCATAGGTTCATCTTTTTCAGTATCATACTGATTGATGCCATTGTACTTTTCTTTCAAACCTCAGAACTCTCCATATCCTACCGTGAAGCAGAACTTTTGTATGGAGAGTTCTCTTTTTTACAGTTAATAATTAACACATCTATATATCTGTTTGGGCAAAATGATTTTGCTCTACGGCTACCTATGATTATATTCCACCTGCTAAGTATTGTACTTTTAAGTGAAATATCTAAAAAGTATATTCCATCAGCTAAAAATAGATTATGGCTTATTTTAGCCTTTATATTACTACCAGGTGTAGTAAGTTCATCTTTAATCGTTAATAGTGCAGGTATGTTGATTTTTGGAATATTGCTATTTGCATATATATATGAGAAGTATTCGATAAAAATTATTTATCTATTATTGCCTGTTTATGCAGTGCTTGATGCAGGTTTTGTCTATCTCTTTTTAGGCTTGATAACTTACCATCTATTTTCCAAAGAGAAGCAGTGTCTTATATATAACCTTGCTATGTTTGGGTTATCGACTTATATTTATGGATTTGAAGCGCACGGTATACCAAGTGGACACTTTTTGGATGCTATAGGTGTGTATGCTGCAGTATTTAGTCCAATCATTTTTGTCTACCTGTTTTATTCTTTATATAGAAGGTATTTAACAGATAAAATGGACTTGGAGTGGTATATTGCATCTACGGCACTTTTAGTCTCTTTAATGCTTTCCTTCAGGCAAAGAGTTTCAATAGAACATTTTGCTCCATATTTGATGCTTGGACTACCTTTAGCCGCACAAACTTTTATAAGTTCTTACAGAGTTAGACTCAAGATGTTTAGAGGAGGATATAAAACTATATTTGTTGTATCTTTCATTCTATTGATATTGAACACAGTTGTAGTCTTTTTTAATAAAGAGCTTTATCTTATAATAGAGAATCCAAAAAAACATTTTGCTTATGATATGCATGTAGCAAAAGAGCTCTCTAAAGAGCTAAAATCAAAAGGCATTAACTGTGTAAAAACAGATAGAAAAAATGCACTAAGGTTGAAGTTTTATGGAATTTCGACTTGTGAAGAGCATCTTTTAGTTAAAAACAGATTTTTAAAGAAAAAAGATTCAGACGTAACAATAAGTTACAAAAATGTAGTTTTATACTCAGCTAATGTTACTAAAATAAACAAAGAATAAATCTATCCTAATACTATTTATAAACAAAAGATATACCTAAATAATAATATGCTAGAATGCTTCCCAAATATCAAAATAGGGAGTTTCTATGGCTCAAAAAGCGATACGAGAATATGATGCTAAGTCGATCTTAGCAAAGCACTGGGATAAGTATTTTCCAGATTTTACTTATGCATATGAGACTGTTATGGTTCAAAATGGATCAGAACTAAACGAGGCTGCAAAAACTGCGTCTTGGTTAAATGAAAAGAAATTAGTTGCAAAACCAGATATGTTATTTGGTAAGCGTGGTATGAATGACTTAGTTCTTTTTAGAGATGCTAAGCCAGGTGATGTGACTTTAGCTAAAGCTGCTTCTTGGATAGATGAAAAATCTACTGGCGATCAAAAAGTTTATTTCTCATTTGATGGTGATACTCCTACTGGTGAGCCAAGTGTAGATAAACTAACTAACTTTATTGTTGAGCCATTTACTCCACACGAACAATCTGAAGAGTATTATGTTTCTGCTACATGTGTAGGTGACGATGATGTTATCTATATGTCTGCAGAGGGTGGTATCGCTATTGAAGAGAACTGGGATGAGAAAGTTAATGAAGTGGCTTTCCCAATTACAGCTTCTGAAGATGAAATTGCTGCTGGAATTAAAGCTAATGTTCCTGCTGATGTTGCTGACAAAGATAAAGAAGCATTCGCTGATTTTTGTATTGGTTTCTTCAAAGCATACCGTGAGTTAAACTTTGCATACTTAGAGATCAATCCTTTCGTAATGCAAGGTAAAAAGATTGAACTACTAGATATGGTTGCTAAGCTT
>JBDLHW010000209.1:0-3143 GCA_039715155.1 Campylobacterota bacterium
AGTGTTTTTTAGTTGAAAAATGGTGTCCTGTGATGGATTCGAACCATCGGCCACATCATTAAAAGTGACGTGCTCTACCAGCTGAGCTAACAAGACATTTTGCCTCTTAATGTTAAGAGGTCGAAATTATAGACAAATAGACTTTAGATGTCAAGATATTTTCTCATAAATTTAGAAAAACATCTCTTTATCTATGAGAAGAAGCATTTTTATAGCATATAGCACACTCTGGTGCTGTACATAATTCCTGTCACCACTAAAAAGGAGATCTTCCTCTTTATGAAAATCTTTACTTCTCACACCGATATAAACAGTTCCCACCGGCTTCTCATCAGTTCCACCTGTATCACCAGCTATACCGCTGATTGAGATGGCATAATCACCACCACTGACATTGAGTGCACCCTCACTCATCTCACGTACAACTTCAAAACTGACAGCACCATTCTCTTCTAGGGCATTATGATCAACTGCAAGCCAGTTCTCTTTGAGTGCGTTTGAGTATGTAACAAGTGAACCATCAAGTATTTTAGAAGCCCCATTGTTTTTGGTGAAGTAGTAACTAAGCAATCCTCCACTACAACTCTCAGCAAATGTAATTTTTTTCTGAGCATTTGATAGAGTCTCGATTATATACTGCATAATATTTGATGCCGCTATGAGTTGGTTTGGAAGCAGTTGTTTAGCTGAGTGTATAAAATTAGATATCTCTCCATACTTATTACTCGATATATTTACCTGTAACCACCCTTCTACTTCCTGAACAACATTTATAGATACATCATTGGTTTGAGCTATTGGGGTAAGTATCGCTACAACACTCTCACGTGACTCCTGAAAAACATGTATGGTAGCTTTTGAATTTTGATTTTCCAGTAAGATTTGAGGCATCTCTTGGGCTTCATCAATCTGTAACACATTAGTAATAGAGTTTTTATACTCTAAAAGGTAACTCCTCTGTGTAAAAACTGTACATTTTTGCGGCAGGAGCATTCCATCTTGCAGTATTTGATTATCGCTTGTAGCGGTACATATAAGCTTACCGATAGTTGAGAAATTCTGTTTTGTTGTTATGACTATTATATTATCGTAGGAGTTCAGCTCCTCCTCTAAATATAAAAACATAGAGTTATCGCCCTCTTTAAGATAAGTAACAGAGTCAATAAAATCAGTTTTTTGCTCTATTTTTCTAAGTACATAATCTCTTAGTGACGTGTTATATACAAATTTGTTACCAATAAAGATAAGATGCAGTTTCATAGTATATATGGCCCTTATTTATAATTTTATACACTATAGTGAGTAAAGCCCACCATAGTGGCAGGGACACGAAGTCCCTATAACCCCCTAAAGCTACAAAAAACAAGTTTTTTGAGAATAAATAGGCATATAGTTATTTTGCTTAGTTATAGCAATATTAGTACCATTAAAAGAAGTTTTTAAATGATAAAGAGATATAATCCAAAACTTTTATACAATTCAGAAATCATTTAGAGGCAAAAATGGACTACAAAGAGACACTACTTTTACCAACAACTTCTTTCGCAATGCGCGGAAACCTAATAAACAATGAACCTAAACGCTATGCGGCATGGGATAAAACAAAAGTTTATGAGAAGATGAAAGCAAATCGTAAAGATGCCGAGAGCTTTACACTTCACGATGGACCTCCCTATGCAAATGGAAACATTCACATTGGTCATGCACTGAACAAAGTTTTAAAAGATATCATTGTTAAACATAACTATTTTGATGGCAAGTCTGTTCGTTTTACTCCGGGTTGGGATTGTCACGGTCTTCCAATCGAGCAGCAGGTTGAGAAAAAACTTGGTGGAAAAAAGAAAAAAGAGCTTTTAGAAGTCTCAAAAGTAAGAGAGCTTTGCCGTGCTCACGCTGCTAAATTTGTTGATATCCAAAAAGAGGAGTTTAAGACTCTTGGTATTTTAGCTGATTGGGAAAACCCTTATGTGACTATGGACTACAAATTTGAAGCAAATATCTACCGTACTCTTTGTAGTGTTGCTAAAAAAGGTCTTCTAATTGAGAGAAGTAAACCTGTTTACTGGTCATGGGCTGAGAGAACTGCACTGGCTGAAGCTGAAGTTGAGTATGAAGATAAAGAGTCTCACTCAATCTATGTTGCGTTTGAACTTAGTGATGAAGCAAAGGCTAAAGCTGATTTAGCTGGCAAAAAAGCTGCTTTAGTTATCTGGACAACTACTCCTTGGACTCTTCCTGCAAATACAGGTATCTCACTTCATCCTGAAGAGAAGTATGTTCTTACAACTGATGGTTATATCGTTGCAAAAGCTCTTTTTGAATCACTTTTAGAGTCAGGTGTTGTAAAAGGCGAGATTGCACAAGAAGTAAATACAACAGCACTTGAAAATCAAGTAGCAATTAATCCACTAAATAAAAGAACTTCAAAAGTTGTTTTAGGTGACCACGTTCTTATGGACAGTGGTACTGGTGGTGTTCATACAGCTCCAGGACATGGTGAAGATGATTACCGTGTTGGACTAAAATATGACTTAGAAGTTGTTATGCCTGTTGATGAGACTGGGTGTTATGATGAGACAGTTGTAAAAGATAAACTTCTTCCAAACCCTGAAGAGTTTGTTGGTAAACTTATCTTTAAATGTAACGACAGAATCTTAGAGCTTTTAGGTGATTCACTTCTTCAAGACTCTAAGTTTACTCACTCATACCCACACTGCTGGAGATCCCATACACCACTTATCTTTAGAGCGACTAAGCAGTGGTTTATCTCTGTAGATGAAAAACCAGAGGGTGAAGATAAGACTCTTAGAAATATCGCTTTAAATGAAGTGGAGAAGACTCTTTTCATCCCTGAGACTGGTAGAAACAGACTTAACTCTATGGTTGAAAACCGTCCAGACTGGTGTATCTCACGTCAACGTGACTGGGGTGTTCCTATCGCATTTTTTAGAGTAAAAGCTACTGGCGAAGTTATCTTTGATGAGAAAGTTTTAAACTACGTTGCTATGATTTTTGAGATGCAGGGAAGTGATGCTTGGTACTCAATGCCGACAGAGATGCTTCTCTATCCGGGAGCTGGTTATAAAGCCGATGAAGTTGAAAAAGTAAATGACATCCTAGATGTTTGGTTTGATTCTGGTTCA
>JBDLHW010000021.1:0-15672 GCA_039715155.1 Campylobacterota bacterium
ATAACCCCAACCGTAGCTACGGCTACGCTTGAGAACATCTGTCTTGATTAAAACTCTCTCTAAAGTGTTGAGATATATCTAGGTTATGCAAGAAGTCTATTAGCCTAACAGAGCAATTATATTATTTAAAAATATATGGAGCAGAGTTATGATTTCAAATGAACATGTTACTAAAATTTACAAAATGGGTGAAGTTGACTTAACCGTTGTCAAAGATTTAAATCTCGAAATAGAGCATGGTGAGTTTGTAGCTATAGTTGGACCCAGTGGAAGCGGAAAGAGTACTGTTTTAAATCTTCTAGGCTGTCTTGATAAACCCAGTGATGGTAAAGTTATGGTTGATGGTATTGATGTAACTAAGTTAGACACAACTGCCCTAGCAAACTTTAGGGGTGAAAATATAGGGTTTATCTTTCAAAGTTTCAATCTTATCCCTGTTCTTAGTGTTTATGAAAATATAGAGTATCCCTTAATTATGATTCAAAGGCTTGAAAAGAAAGAGCGTGAGAAGCGTATAATGCAACTCTTAAAAGATGTTGATATGCTTGATCAAAAAGATAAGTTTCCAGACCAGCTCTCAGGCGGACAGCGTCAGCGTGTAGCAATCGCTCGTGCACTTGTCACCAAACCCAAAATAGTTTTTGCGGATGAACCGACAGCAAATCTTGATACAGATACTTCAAACCAGATTATAACCCTTATGAGAAATATCCAACGTGAGTTCAACACTACTTTTATCTTTGCCACCCATGATGAGAAAATTGTAACTGCCGTTGATAGAATCATCACTTTAGTAGATGGGGTTATCACTGATGACAGAAGGACAGCGTCATGAAAAATATCATAAAAATATCCTTTAGAAACCTTCTTCGTAGCGGACGCAGAACAGTTTTAACGGCAAGTCTGATTACTATAGGGGTTATGTTCGTTTTAGTCTATGCTGCACTCTCTGGCAGCTTTAAAGATTATATGATCGGACAGGTTACGGACTCGATGCTTGGACATATTCAGATTCATAAAAAAGGCTATGTTGCTTCTGTTGACAACCTGCCACTTGATAAAAACTTAAATGAGAAACAGATAGAAAAAATCAGAGAGATTTTAGATGAAAACAGATTCATAGAGTCTTATACATTTCGTCTGAAGCTTGGAACAATGTTTTCAAACTATGTAGCTTCTACTGGGATAAGACTCAATGGGATAGACCCAGAAAATGAAGCTAAAACGTTACCTCTTTTCTCCTCACGTTTAAATGGCATGGATACCACTGCACTTAAAGAGGGTGCCATCCTGGTTCCTGAGCTAATTGCAAAAGGAATGAAGGTTAAAAAAGATGACACTGTAGTTCTAGTGGCAACAAACCAAAAAGGCTCAGTAAACGGCATGAACTTCAAAGTAGCCGGAATGATAGAGCCTATCTCCGGTCCTGGTGGTCGTGATGGATATATTCACATCAAAGATGTTAAAAAACTACTCCGTTTAAAGAAGCTGGAAGTTAGTGAAGTTGTAATTCGCCTCAAAGACCCTTCAAAACTCGAACGTGCGATGAAACTTTTAAAACCATTGACAGAGATTAAAAACCAAAAAGGCAAACCGGTTTTTGAAGTTCACCCATGGAAGAAACTAACTCCTTTTTATAATATTGTAAAAATGCTCAATGTTATGGATATGAGTATAAAAATCATCCTAATCTCTATTGTACTTATATCTATTTTAAATGTAATGGTTATGAGTGTTTATGAACGCATAAAAGAGATAGGAACAATTGCGGCTATGGGGACTACTCCAAGTACAATTACGAAACTTTTCTTAACCGAAGGCTTGATGCTTGGAGTATTTGGTGCGATTGTTGGAAGTATACTCTCCTTTATAATCGTTTTTGTCATAAATGAAGTAGGTATTACTTTCTCATTTGGTCGTCAGGACAGCTTAACATTAAATCCAACCTTGAGTCTGGGTGAAGTTTTAGTTGTTGGTGTTATCGTTATATTTATCTCACTTATTGCATCTATATCACCGGCAAGAAAAGCAGCAAAACTAAACCCAGTTGATGCTTTAAGACAAAACTAGGAATCTACAATGAAAACTGTAATCTTTTTAATCACATTGAGCTTGGCTTTAAACGCAGCAAATATCCTCGAAGAGATAGACCGTAAACTCACACCTGTCTCTGCACAGATGTATAAAAAACTTGTAAATATAGAACCTGATGGAAGTAAAAAAGAGTTTTTACTCTTTCAAGCTAAAAAAGACAAAGATAAGATGGTCTCTCTTTTTTTAGAACCGGACAGTGAAAAAGGGAGAGCCACACTGCGTTTGGGTGATAATATGTGGCTCTATATTCCAAATGTAGGACGTCCGCTTCGTATCACCTCTATGCAGTCTGTTGTCGGTGGTGTTTTTAATAATGCCGATATCATGCGACTTGATTTTTCTACAGAGTATAGTGTTGTTAAAGAGGATGATAAAGGAGAGTTTTTACTCTTAGAACTCCAAGCAAAAAATGAGACAGTATCGTATGATAAACTTCTTATGCAGGTAGATAAAAAAACGCTTTCTCCAATACAAATAGAGTGCTATACCTCAACGCAGATGCTGATTAAAACACTCCACTATAAAAAGCCTAAAGATTTTGGAGACGGTATTGTTCGCCCATCTATAGTTGAGACTAATTCGCCAATGTATAAAGGGTACAAGTCAATTATGATTTATGGAAAGATAACCCCAAAAGAGTTTGCTGATGAGGCTTTTACACTTGACAGTTTAAAAAAAGCATCTGATTTGAGACGTTAAAACCGGTGAAAAAGCTACTTCTATCTCTTCTTCTTGTTCCTACTCTATATGGAGGTGATTATGACTTTGATATGGGAGCGATTGAACAAGACCCGTATGAGTACAGCGGTTACCTGCGTTTAGATGATAAAGCACAGCGTCTACGCAATGATGAGTATCAAAACTATATTCACTTAGAGGGTCTGTTTAATTTTTCATATGACTACGAGATATTTGCATTAACTTCTTCTTTTATTGCAACTCATGACTATATAAAAGATGTTGTCTCTGATAGTGACCTAGGAGTGAATGATTTATATATAGAAGCTAAATTAAATACAAACCATACACTCTTAGTCGGAAAAGAGTCTCTAATGTGGGGAAAAGGTTACTTTTTTAATCCTTTAGCATTTTTTGACAGACCAAAAGACCCGAGTGACCCGACAAAAACAAGAGAAGGTTTTGTTATAGTCAAGTACAGTTACAACAAAAGCTTCGAGAGTGAGCTAAAGAACCTCAGTTTTGACGCAGTATATCTTCCATCACGTGAGGATATTAACAAAGATTACTACAACTCAGTAACAAAGAAAGAAGATGCAAATAATATAGCACTGCGTTTATATATGCTTCTCTACGATACTGATATCGATTTTATCTACAACTACTCTGATGAAGCAAGTGAGAAGATAGGAGTAGATTTTTCTAAAAACATTCAGACAAATTTTGAGATTCATGGTGAATATGCAAATGTTTTAGACGAAGGTTATACATACCTTTTAGGTCTGCGTTATCTTACAGATTTTGAACTCACTATTATTAGTGAGTATCTCTATCGCTCAGAAGGTTTAACAAAAGAGGAGATAGAAACAAGCACACTAAATATTCCATTTATCGCTAAAGATTATGCTATTACTCTTATCACTCAAAAAGAGCCATTTGATTTTTTATACTTTAGCATCTACTATAAAAACATGTTAAATCTTCAAGATCACTCAATGCAGAATAAAATTGGTGTTTCATATGCTTTTAAAAATAATATAGATGCTGATCTCTCTTATAATATAAACTCCGGAGAGAGACTCAGTGAGTTTGGTAAAAAGAGTGTTGAGGACTTTTTGTGGCTGCGTTTAACTTGGAAGTTTTAGTATAGGTTCTCATTTAGCAGAGCAATAAGCTGCAGCGGGGCAACTTGTAAGCCTCCTACTCTGAAACTAAAGTGCAAGTGAGGACCTGTTATCCTGCCTGTATCACCTGAGAGACCAATAACTTGAGCTTTACTTACTATATCACCCTCTTTTACACTAAACTCACTTAGATGATAGTAACAGCTATATATACCCTGTCCATGGTCGATTACAACTGAGTTTCCGGCATAAAATCTATCTTGAGCAAGTACAACTTTTCCACTATTACTGGCTACTATAGGTGTACCAACCTTGGCTCTAAAATCTGTTCCGCTATGATAACCGTTTAGAGTAGAGTTATAGATTCTAGCCTTTCCAAACGAACTTGTTATCTTGGAATCCATCGGAACTATATACTCACTCTTTACATAGTTCTTTGGAGTTGTAGTTCCATATATCTTCATCGCCTGAGCATACTCTTTAGCAGTTCTCTTTTTTACCGCTTCACTCTTAGGATTTACTTTTGACTTTTGAACTTCTATATGCTCTTTTTTGTACTGACCATCTTCTATTTTAAAAAAAAGCGTTTTAGACAGTTTCTCATCACTCTTCTTATAGACAACTTCAACTTTTTGTGTCGTAGGTTTTTTATAATAACTCACAGGTAAAAGTGCATACATTTTTTCACCATCCAGAGGATGATTAAAAATCTTAAAACTTTTTTTCCCCATAAGTAACTTATCGTAGTAAACATTTTTTTCTTTGTCAAAAACTACAATGGCAGTTCGCCCATTAGTAATTGTTGAGTTGGATATATCAAAGCTAAACGCATAGAGTGAGGATATGAAAAATAGCAGTGTAATTATATATCTCATTAGTAATCTTTCATAGCACGTGCAATATCACGTTTTTGATCTTTGGCTTTAAGGTCATTGCGTTTATCGTGCAGCTGCTTACCCTTACCTATTGCAATCTGAATCTTGGCAATATTTCTAGCGTTAAAGTACAACTGCAGAGGAACAATAGTGTAACCATCTCTGTTTACAGCCTTCAACATCTTTTGTAACTCTTTTTTATGCAGGAGAAGTTTACGGCTTCCTCTCTCTTCATGCCCATAAAAGTGATGCGTTGTCTCAAGTCTTCCAATATGTGCGTTGAACAAAAATGCCTCTTCACCCACAAAACGGATAAAACTATCTTTTAAGTTCACTCTATGAGCCCGTATACCTTTAACTTCACTTCCACTAAGAACAAGTCCGGCTTCAAACTTCTCTTCTATAAAATAGTCATGATAGGCTTTTTTATTTTTCGCTATCGTTTCACCCATTACTTCTCTTTCACTTTAAAAAAGCTAGAGCCGCTACCGCTAAAGTAGTAGCCATGCTTATAATGATTTTTCAACTCACTGTACTCTAAAAGTGCCGGTTTAAAAAGATCATTTGCCTCATCAGCTTTCATCTCTTGTAAAATATCCAACGAACTCATCTTTTTTAATCTCTCACTCTCAAACCCATCAATAGGCTCATAAAAACTCTCTCTGTAAGTCGTATAAACCTTTGGTGTACTTATCTTCACATCCGGTGTAAAAACCTCAAACTCTAACAGCTCTTCATCAAACGCTTCAACTATCTCACCGATTCCACTTACATTAGCACTATCAAATCCGTAGATAAAAAATGGAACATCTGCTCCTACTTTTAATCCAATTTGAGCTAACTCATTTATACTTAGTCCCAAGTGCAGCACTTCATTACACATTTTAAGATAGGTTGCGGCATCACTACTTCCACCGCCAAGACCGGCAAAGGCTGGTATCTTTTTATCAACCTTTATAGCATGAGTCTGCATAAGCTTCTCTAGGGCCTCTGAGTTAGTAACACTCTTAAGTGCAAAGTAAGCTTTGTATATGGTGTTCTCCTCAGTAGAACAAGAAAAATCACCTATTATTTTAAACTCATTTGCCTTTGCATCCACTTTTTCTTTGGATATGAACGACAGTTCATCATAAAGATTTTGAACTCTCATAAACCTAGATATAATCTCATGATAATCACCTCTAGTTCCAGTGATTTTTAGAAATATATTTACTTTAGCATAGGCTCTGTGGAGTTTCATATTTTCTCTACTTCTTCAAAAGCTTACTTAATACATTCAGGTCTTGAGTACTTGCCTCTTTAGCTGCAGCTATATTTGAGTCTTTTACATCCTCAATAAGTTCATTTCTAACAATAGAGATATCTGATGGTGCATCAATACCAAGCTTGACAACACCCTTCTCAACAGATATAACCTTTACAGTTATGTTATCGCCAATAACAATAGACTCATCTAATTTTCTAGCTAATACTAACATGTATATATCCTGCCCAGCTCATATTTTACTTCTTTATTTTTTATAGTGATTATAGAGATATTATCTCCATTATCTAACCAGTAAGTGCCACTATCTTTTATCTCTAAATCTTCTAAAGCAAGAACTCTTCCATATTTAACGTTCTCTTCATCGCCGGTGTAAAAGTTCAGAGGAATATTGAGTGATTTTTTAATATCAAGAGCTTTTTCCCCATCATACCTGAACTGTCCCTCATTCAATCTCTCTAAAGCACTCAGGCTTCCATCTTTCACACCAAGTCTCTGAGCTATGATTCTTCCAAGTGAGCGAATATATGTTCCCTCAGACACTGTTGCTTCAAAGGTAACAAAAGGGTGAGAGTAGTTGACTAACTTTGTTTCATAAATAGTAGAGTTTATCTTATTAAGAGTAAACTCTTTTCCAGCTCTGGCTAAATCATAGGCTCTTTGACCATTAATGCGTTTAGCACTAAAGATTGGTGGCTCATACTCCAACTCACCCTCTAAAGATTTGACTACACTTTCTATATCTTGTTCATAGAACTCCTTCAATATCTCAACATGCTCTATCATCTCTGTATCAAGTGAATCACTCTTTGCACCTAACCATAGGGTTGCCCTATATATTTTGGGTGTTTTATTTAAAAATCTAAAGAGTTTTGTATGCGTTCCAAAACCTATGAGCAAAACTCCCTTTGCAAAAGGATCAAGAGTGCCTGAAAAGCCAGCCTTCTTGTTATTATATTTACGCTTTAACTTAGAGAGGAATAGATTGGAGCCAATTCCTGATGGCTTGTAAGCGACAAAAAGACGATTCATAACTTCTCAACGAAGGATGCCAATATATCTCTTTTAGTACCTGCAAAATTAATATTTAGCTTGAACTCACGGCCAGACTTGCTCACACCTATAACTCTTCCTGTTCCAAAGATTTTATGACGAACCAAATCACCCTTTTTAAAGGCAGTGTTCTTCTCAACTATTAAAGAGCCTTCACAGAGTCCGGACTCATTAAAAAATCTACTTTTTTGCAGGTCACTTCTACGACCTTTGTAAAATCTGCTTCCAGCGTGAGAGAGAGTCAGGGTGTCTTTTGCTCTAGTAAACGATACATATCCTAGACGTCTCTCCTCTTCTAAATCACTTCCATCTCCAACAAGAGGTAAGAATCCCTCTTCAAGACCAATAATAAATACATGCTCAAACTCTAAACCTTTAGAAGCGTGAATACTCATCATATAGATAGACTCACCTTCAACTTGATCCTGTTCACTCTGAAGTGTCAGCTCATTTAAAAACTCATCCAAAGAAGCCTCTGGAGAATTTTTTACAAAATCACGGAAGAGTCCATAAAACTCATCCATATTCAGGATTCTATCACTCTCATCCTGCATACCCTTGTAGATATCTTTTAGATGAAATGTATCTTCAAGTACATCTATAAATTCATAGGTTGACTCTTTTGCAATCTTGGAGACATTTTCAATATCTTTGATAAACTTCTTGAGTGTTCCTGCATTTTTCTTCCTAACAAGAGCTTCTAAATCTGTTTTTGGTACACTTTTAATATACTCAAAAATAGACTTGCCTTGTGCATGGGCTGCCAACTCTACTTTTTCAACACTAGCCTTGCCAAGTCCGCGTTTTGGTTTATTGACTATGCGTTTAAATGAAAAATCATCATGAAAGTTTGTAATCACCCTTATATATGAGATAAGATCTTTAATCTCAGCTCTATCGTAAAAACGCAAGCCCCCAACAAGTTTATAGGCTATACCTGCACGATTTAATCCCTCTTCTATGGAACGACTTAAAACATTTACACGATAGAGAATAGCAATAGAATTTGCTCCAACACCCGACTCTAAAAGCTTGTTAATTTTTATAGCTATCTTTCTAGCCTCTTCATTCTCATCATTTGAGTTGAGAACTGTTACATCATCTCCACTACCACGAGTTGGAATAAGTTTTTTACCTAGACGTGAGCGGTTATGCTCGATAAGTGCATTTGCAACTTTCAGGATTGGGGAGCGTGAACGGTAGTTCTCCTCAAGTTTAAAAACTTTAGTCCCCTCAAAATCTTGGTCAAACTCCATAATATTTCGTATGTGTGCCCCACGCCATCCATAAATACTCTGATCATCATCACCTACAACACAGAGGTTAGTATGTGTGGTACAGAGTTTTTCCAGCAGTTTTAACTGCAGTTCATTTGTATCTTGGTACTCATCAATCATAATGTACTGATACTTTTTAGATGTAACTTCAGCTAACTCCGGATTCTCATCTAAAAGTTTAAATGTTAGTGCAATCAGATCATCAAAATCTACTAAATTATTTTCATGTAGATAGTTTTCATACTCTCTATAAACTTCGGCTATCTGTTTATAGTTAAAAAGTTCCGCCTGCTTATATGCATCATCCGGACTCATCAGGGAGTTTTTATATCTTGATATCTCACTTGCAATCAGTGGTGTTGGAAGTTCAGAGTTTATTTTTTTAATAATACGTTTTTTATCATCTGTATCAATAACTACAAAGTTATTTGCTCTTTTTAGTAAGTGGATGTTAAATTTTAAAAACAGTAGGCCAAATTTATGGAATGTACATAACAGTGGTGGATATGCACTCGTACTTATCATATTTAGTGAGCGCTCCTTCATCTCTTTTGCAGCTTTATTTGTAAAGGTAAGTGTCAAAGTGTTTGAAGCTGGGATTCCAACCTCTTCTATGAGATAAGCTAAACGAGAGATAATTGTAGTTGTCTTACCGCTCCCTGCTCCTGCTAAGATTAATACTGGTCCTTCAGTTTGCTTCACTGCATCTGTTTGTGATTCGTTTAAATTTTTAAAGATTTTTTCCATTTTCTACCACTATTTTTGTTAATTAGTAATATTATAGCTAAAATTGCAACAAATATTACAAAACTATTGCATTAATTATAATTATGAGTTATAATTTTGGTATCAATATTACTTATAGGAATTATAATGTTAAAAGATTTTGCCAAACTACAGACTTTTTTAATGGTAATCAAAGAGAAAAGTTTCTCTAAAGCATCCGCTAAACTGGGGATTTCCCAGCCTGCTGTAACGCAACAGATAAAATTTATCGAAGACTATCTTGACACTAAAATAGTAGACAGAAAAAAGAATGGAATTCTTCTTACAAAAGAGGGTGAAGATCTTTTTAGAATTGCACAAAGACTTGAAAAAGCTATAGCAAATAGTGAAAAAGAGCTACTAAAAATTATAAACAAAGAGTTCACTTTTGTTATGGGCGCATCATTTGCGATCGGTAACTATGTTTTACCTAACTACCTGGGTGAGATTAAAAAGCGTATAGATAATGAAGTATTTATGAATGTTGCTTTATCTGGTGAAATCGTTGAACAGCTAGTGGATAAAAAAATCGACATCGCTCTGATTGAATCTCCTGTATTTGAAGATGGAATTATCTATAGAGAGTGGGTAGAAGATGAGCTGGTTGTTTTCTCAAATCAACCTATTAAAAAACATCTTGTTTCTGAAGATCTGTTCGAGTTTGACTGGATCTGTCGTAATGAAGACTCACATACAAGAAAACTAACATCTGAGGCGTTTGAAGAGATAGGTGTTCAGTGTACTAACTTTAATGTACTTGCCGTTCTTGCAAGTCCTACAGCTATAAAAGAGTCTATTACTCACGCTGATAAAAATGCAGAAAGACCTCTTGTTTCAATTATGTCTCGCCATGTAATACAGGCTGAACTAGCTGCAGGTACACTCTATGAGGGAAGACTTAAAAATCATAAAATAATGAGAAAGTTTTATATTGCATACTCTAAAGATAGAAAACATGATGCATTCGTAGATAACGTAGTTAACTACCTACTTACACTTAACAAAGTATAAGCGAAAAGGGCCTTTGCCCTTTCACTTATTTTTTAATAAATTTGGAATTTTCCGGATTTGATAAAAAAAATGCCATAGAGTTTTCAACTCCACCTTTATCAACTTCTTTTTTCACAGCAACTTTTTCTCTGTAAGTACTTAGGTTTATAAATACCGGTGTTTCATCTATAATTATTTGCATGATACTAAGCAGTGGAACCGTTACAACACTTCCAAAATTTTCACTTCCAAAACCAGCTTCAAATACTAAAAACCCATCTTCAATACGGGCTGTCTCAAAAGTATATCCGGCAAGAAAGAAGAGAGTTAAAGGACGAAATTCAGACTCTATGCTGTCAGGTAAAGTTGGTTCAAATGAAGCCTCCTCTACTTTACACAAAATTCCAAAATTTTGCTCTTTTTCAAAAAAATGAATTATTAACTCTTGAATATTCTTCTGCATCAACAGTGCAAATTCTTTATCTTCAATTATATTCTCTAACAAGTAACATCCCTTTTTTATATATCAACTTTCATAATTATATCAAAAACTCACATCTATCTAGTATCTCAAAATCTATCATGGCATTTAAAAGTGCAACTTTGGAAAAACTTCTTAACTCATGTACTTTGATATCTGCTTCTCTGATTTTGCCTTCATCTAAAAGTCTAGCTCTTGTTGTACCTTTTAATAGGGGATTTTTTGGAGTCAGCCACTCTCCTGAAGAGGTCTGGAATGCAATATTTGCAACACTTGTATCACTTACAAGCAGATCTTTAATGATTAAAATATCATCGCACTCTTCACGTTTCTCAAAAAGAGCATCTAAATCCCCTCTATCAGTCGATTTATAAGCATACTCTATATCATTCTCAAAAATAACTTTTAATGTAGTAATATCTCTTTTTTTATACTCATGAAAAGTCACCTTAATATTTTGTGTATCATAAATTAAACGACACTTGTATAGACCCCACTCAGGAGGATTTATAAACTCTCGAAGGTTTTGCATCTCTTTGACACCTAAAGAGCTTAAAACACTCTCATAGCGCTCTTGATGATACTTTAAATTAAATATCTCCCCATCAACCACCCTTATGGTCTCTAGGAATGTGCTACTCACTAAAAAGTTCTGTACTTAAACATCGCTCACCAGTATCACAGAGTATTGTTAAAAGTGTTTTACCTTGAAACTCTTCTCTCTTTGCTACTTGCATTGTAGCCCATACATTTGCCCCGGCAGATATACCAACAAGCAGACCCTCTTTTTTTGCTAGCATTTTTGCAGTTTTTATAGCATCTTCATTGCTCACTTGTATAACTTCACTATAAACAGTAGTATCTAAGATATCTGGTACAAATCCGGCACCGATACCTTGAATCTTATGAGGTCCCGGAGCACCACCTGATAAAATAGCTGAAGCTTCCGGCTCAACTGCGATAATAGCTATTTCCGATATCTCTTCTCTTAAAATCTGTGATGTTCCTGTAAGTGTTCCACCAGTTCCAACAGCTGCAACGAAAGCATCAAACTCCCCATCCGTATCACGTAGAATCTCTTTAGCCGTTGTGAGAGTATGAATCTCAGGATTTGATGGGTTTTGAAACTGTTGAAGAACTATAGAGTTGTCAGTTGATGATTGTAGCTCCTCAGCCTTCGCAATTGCACCATTCATCCCTTTTGCAGCAGGAGTTAAGACTAGTTCTGCTCCAAGAGCTTTTAGAAGATTTCGTCTCTCAATACTCATAGACTCCGGCATAGTCAAAATAAGTTTTAAATTTTGTGCCGCACAGTTAGCTGCAAGTGCTATACCTGTGTTTCCACTCGTAGGTTCAATGATAGTTGTCTCTTTTGTAATAAGACCAGACTCTAATCCACGTCTAATCATATTAAAACCTATTCTATCCTTTACTGAACTTGTAGGATTCATAAACTCACACTTACCAAGGATTGTTGCCCCTGTAAGTTCCGATGGAGTATTCAGACGAACAAGCGGAGTATTTCCTATTAAATCTGTAATATTATTAGCTATATTTGGCATGATTCTTCTTCTTTTTTTATTGAATAATTTAAGTTATACTATTATACTGAAAAATTGAGGATTTATATAATGGCGATATATACTACTGATGGTAAAAAGCTAATTGATGTTGAGTACGACGTAATTATAGAGATAAATGATATGGTCGATGGGATGAGAGTACTCTCGGTAGATAAAAAATCAGAAGAAGAGTATGCCGTGTTTTTGCTTGAGCCAAGCACAAAAGTAACTTGTTATATATTTGATGAAGTTTTTATAATCGGAAAAGCTGATAGTTATGATAATTTGATTGAGGCTGTTGAGGCTTGGAATAATAACGAAATATAAAACTTTTTATTTTAGATAAGGCAGAAGTTATTGAAGTGTACTGCAGTACATGAAATGACTGATAACGTAATATAAAATAAAAAATGGTGCGACCGGAGAGATTTGAACTCTCACACCCGTAGGGCACTACCCCCTCAAGGTAGCGTGTCTACCGTTCCACCACGGTCGCATTTATGTAGTAAAAATAAAAAAGCCCTAACTCAAAAAGAGTTAAGGCTTCTGAGGTATATCCAGTTTAATCTTAAAGATTAACCTAAATATGGGTTAGCGTAAAGTGCGATTAATGCAATTACTAGTGCATAGATAACCTGTGCTTCGATCATTGCAAGAGCGATGAACATTGTAGTCATAAGTTTAGCACCTAAACCTGGGTTACGTGCAGTACCAGCGATTGTTGCAGCAGCAGTATGACCCATACCGATAGCTCCACCTAAAGCAGCAAGACCAAGACCAAGACCAGCAGCGATCATTGAGTAAGCTTTAAGAGTTTCGTTAACTACAGCTTCTTCAGCACCAAATGCAGCAGCAGTTAATGCTACCATTAAAAAAAGAATTTTCTTCATAATATGTCCTTAAAATTATTACAAACTTTTTCGGCTAGCGTAACCCCATTTTAACCATGAAGCAACCCAAACATAAATGCAAGGATTTCCCTACTAAAATTTGATAGGCGAATTATATATAAAAGATACTAAATATTCTCTTATGCTCTACCTAAAGAGATTTTATTACCTTTGAACTCTAAAATTTCAACTGTAATCTTTTCACCTTCACTTAAAACATCACTTACTTTATCAACTCTCTGATCTGATATTTTAGAGATATGCAGAAGTCCATCCGTTCCATCAGGAAGCTCTACAAAAGCACCAAAGTCAACTATGCGTTTAACCGTACCTTCGTATTTGTCACCCACTTCATACTTGATTTTAGCTTGTTTGGGAGTATTTACAATTCCTTCTATATGACCGCGTGCACCAGCTACACCAGATTTATTTTTACCAGTAATTTTTACTTTTCCATCTTTCTTATCAATGTCAATCGCTACTTCAAACTTCTCAATCATCTCACGTATAGTCTTACCCGCTTGACCGATAACTTCACCTATAAAGCTAGGGTCTATATGAAAGAAGTCAACACTTGGAAGAACACCATCATTAAACTCTATCTCTTTTTCAGCTTCGAGCATAATATCGATGATATGAGAACGTCCCTCTTTTGCTTGATAAAGTGCTTCTTTAAGAACGTCTAAAGAGATTCCACCAAGTTTAATATCCATCTGCATAGCAGTTATTCCATCTTTTGAACCAGTCACTTTAAAGTCCATATCTCCATCATGGTCTTCAAGTCCCATAATATCTGAAAGAATTGCGTAGTTGTCACCTTCACTAACCATACCCATAGCAATACCGGCAATAGTATCACTAGTATCTACATCAGCAGCTTTTAGAGCCATATAACCACCACAGACTGTAGCCATTGAAGATGAACCGTTTGATTCTAAGATCTCAGATACTAAACGCACAGTCTGACCATCTAAATCAACAATAGGTGCTAGAGCACGTTTAGCTAAGTTACCATGACCAAGCTCTCGTCTCTTTGGTCCCATAACCGGAGAAGCTTCACCAACTGAAAAACCTGGAAAGTTGTAGTGAACCATAAAATTCTCATTCTGTGTATTTGAATCTGTCAGTGATTCAAACATCTGTGCATCTTTTGGTCCACCCATTGTGAGGACTACAAGAGCCTGTGTCTGACCACGAGTAAAGAGACATGAAGAGTGCGCATTTGGAAGCACATTTGTATCTATACTAATAGGTCTAACTTCTGTTAAAGCACGTCCATCTGCACGAACTCTCTCATTTAAAATTTGACTTCTAACCTGCTCTTTTTTCACCTTCTCTATAGCATCTTTAAGTTCCACCTCTTCCCAATGCTCTTGAGTTAAGATTATTCTTTTTCTAAGTTGTCTAAGAGCAGTTGAACGCTCAGACTTTGCCATCTGATTCATTGCGTCTGCTATATCTGCGAGATGATTATCTCTTACATAAGTAACCATCTCCTCGTTGATAATATGTGCTTTATACTCAATGGCAACTGTCTCTTTTTTAGAAGCTGCAAACTCTGTTTCATATTTAGAGTTACTTGAGAAAAGAAGCTCTTGGGTTTTTTCAAAAACAGATATAAGTTCATCTTCAGCCATTGCGTTTGAAGTATGAGATGTAAGGACCGCTCCAGCCATTGTCGGATCTAACATAGGGTCAACAATCATATCACTAACTTCAACTTCCTCACCGCCAAATGAGCGCATCTCAATCATTAGAAGGTCATCTTTTGTTCCTGAGAGGTAGAGGTCTAAAGTAGACTCCTTAAGCTGAGAAAGCGTTGGGTTTAAAACTAACTCTCCATTAACTTTCGCAGCTCTAACAGCAGAAACTGAAACATCAATATCAATGTCTGAAGTAAAAAGAGCTGCAGATGCTGCATTTAGTGCCAAAACTTGTAAATCTGCTTCAGAGTCTGCACTGAATGTCATGATAGTTATCTGCGTTGGATGTCCAAAACCTTTTGGAAAAAGTGGACGGAGTGAGCGGTCAACTATTCTTGATGTCAGTGTCTCAAAATCACTTGGTTTAGTCTCACGTTTAAAGAAACCTCCAGGAATCTTACCAGCTGCATATGTTTTTTCAATGTACTGAACAGTTAGAGGTAAAAAGTCATCTTTAACTATCTCTGTCTCATCGATTACAACTGTTGCTAAAATTACAGTATTGCCTGATTTTAACCATGCCGAGCCATTTGCCTGCTTTGCCACATCACCAAAAGAGTATGACTCTTCTCTATTTTCCAACTCTATACTTACATCATATTTCATTTTACTTCCTCTAGTAATTTTTCTATCTCTTCATCATCAATTTCTTTAAAATCTTCATAATAGAGTGATGTTTCAACAAAATCATCTATATCATAAAGAAAAAATATATTATCCACAAATGGTTCTAACTGCTCTAAGATATCAGTTGGCAAAACAGCTACTGCGATGTAGACTGCCTTAGGTTTCTGTGCTAAAATTGTCTTGAGTGCTGTTAAAAACTTAGAACCTGTTTCACTACCTTCATCTACAAGCAAGACAACTCTATTTTCCATTGACTGGAAGTGTCTGCCTTTTCTATACTGATAAATAT
>JBDLHW010000210.1:0-3136 GCA_039715155.1 Campylobacterota bacterium
GCGTTTATTGTCAATCATGATAAAGCGGCACATGCATTGGCTTTTTTTCTACTTACTTTTTTAATGCATCGTTCTTTTAAAATCATGCAAATACAGAAAACAATGTTACTGACGATTTCATTTGGAGTAGCCATTGAGATGATACAATTCTTTTTTACCCCTAGAGGATTTTCTTTGGAAGATCTGATATATGATATTATAGGTGTGATAGTATATGTAAGTGTATATCAAAGTATAAAAACAGTGAGACTCTGCTGTCCGCATAGTCTAAAAAAGAGTTAGATATGAGTATGGTATTTGTATGTGATCATCTATTTTTGACAAAAAATGGTGAAGTGTATTCAAATACATTTTCATATACTGTTTTTAAACGTTATATAGATATTTTTTCAAAGATTACAGTGGTAGCCAGAAGGAGTGAGTCCGACAATGTTAGAGGTTTACCACTTGCTTCAGGCGAGGGTATAGAATTTGTTTTTTTAGAAAATATTTCTACTTTTAGCTCTTTTCTTGGCTTACGGAAAAAGTATCGAAAAGTTCTTAAAAATATCATCCGTGAACATGATGCTGTGACCGTTCGGGTTCCAAGTGAATTGGGTTTATTGGCAGCTAGTGTGGCTAGAGAGAACAAGGTGAAGTGTTTAGTAGAAGTCGTTGGGTGTGGCTGGGATGCGATGTGGAACTATGGAGGATGGAAATCTAAAATATATGCTCCCTTTTTATTTATGAAAATGAAAAATGCTGTTAAAAGATCTGCTTATGTCAGCTATGTAACAGAGCGTTTTTTACAAGAAAGGTATCTGCCTTCAAAAAAGGCAAGAACCATTAGTGTATCTGATGTTGTATTATCTGATGTAGATGAAAATACATTATCTCATAGAATTAAAAAGATTAAAAATATGGAAGGGAAGATCGTTTTTGGGACCATAGCCTCTTTAAATGTGAAGTATAAGGGGATAGACATTGCACTAAAAGCACTTTCAGAAATGACCAATAGATATGATGATTTTGAATATCGTGTTTTAGGAGAAGGTGATCCAACAACATATAAAACTCTTGCTGATAAACTGGGGATCGGCGATAAGGTATTTTTTGATGGTGTTTTCCCTAGAGGAGAAGCAGTGTTAGATTGGTTGGATAGTATAGATATCTATTTGCAGCCAAGTTTAGTGGAAGGTTTGCCAAGGTCTCTTGTCGAGGCTATGAGTAGAGGGTGTCCTGCAGTTGGTTCATCTGTGGGAGGTATACCTGAACTATTGGATGAAGATATGACTTTTAGTCATAAGCATCCTCAAGAGTTTTCTAAAATTTTAGAGGATCTTTTGGCTGATAAGCAAATGATGATACAAATTGCAAGGAACAATTTCGAGAGAGCAAAAAAGTATCAAAAAAGTATATTGGATGAGAAAAGAAATAAATTTTGGATTGATTTTAGGGATGCAACTTAATTTTTTGTTATATATTTTTTGATCAAAAGATAAGGACGTATAAGATAATAAACCCAATAGAGTCCTTTAGGAAGATCAACAAACCTGTATTCATTTTTTGAAGGTTTGAGGATGATCTGGTAAAGGTAGTGTAGTTGCATTTTGATACGCGGGAAGAGGTGACGCATAGCTAGTGAATTGTGAAACATACCTCGATGTTGCTTCCAGTCGTTGATGACAAAATCACTGAGTTTTATGAGCCATTTCTGATGCTTCATCTGCTGTATAAAAATGGTAGGTAGTGGTGTTTGGAATAGCGTATTGGATAAATAGAGACCCAGTAAAAACATTCTTTCAAAGCCGCTTTTGTTTACTTGTTCGGCTACAAGTTCCCAGTCTATAGTCTGTGTGCGAATAATGAGATCAATGTCTTTGATCCATTCTATACGTTCCCATAGATGCTTAGACCCATGGATACAGAGATACAAAAGAAGTGATTCGTTGGGAAAGGTTTGAACTTTTTGCCTATTGATGACTACACTTTGTGGATATTCCCAGATACTAGAAAGGTCAACTTGTATAGGATAGTCATTATCAAGTAGTAGCCAGTGTAGTTCGATATGTATGCCTTTTTGTAGGTGAAAAAGACTCATGTCTTTTACGTGTTTGTACCAGTTCTTTTCTTGCACGGAGGTAAGCATAAGCACCTGTTCATACCCCTGTGATTCAAGTATTTTAGAGATTTTATCTCTATCCTCTTGTTTAATTAAAACATCTAAGTCATTATATTGCCGTAAAGTGATATCTCCATATGCCATCTGAGAAAGAGCAGGACCTTTAAAAGCTAAGGCTTCGATATTATTTTCTTCAAAGAGTTTCATAACACGAATGAGTTCAGCAGACATGAGCATGTTTTGTTGAGATATTTGTCTATAGGCTGACTTGAGATCTGTGAGAAAATCTTCATGAGTATGATGTGCTATGTGTGGAAGATTTTTTATGGTTTTATAAACTAACGGTAGGATGCCGTGTTGATTGGCTAAGCTAATCAAAGCATTAGACGTTAAATGTTCAGAATCAAGGGTAGAGTGAATGAACTCTATATCTTCTTCAGATGGATCTGTTTGAGAACAAGCGATGAGGAATTTTAGTTTATCATTAAGTTTTAATAATTTATTATTAATTGGCATAGGTAATTATAGCGTTTAGCTCTCATAGTATGGTTAAATATAAATCTTGTAATCAAATCTATATGTGACATAAATATGACATTTCTTTATTATAATCTTGAATTTTGTAGTATATTAAATTCTATTTTGGACTGTATATGGGCATAAGATATAAATGATATAATAATCAAATATACTAAAAAAACAAGGGAAAAGTTTTGAAAAGAATAACATTATCAGTATTGGCAGTAGTGGCAATGAGTAGTTTAGGATTTGCAGGCGGAGACATGAAAGATGTTGAGCCTGTTTTGATTCCAGTAATACCTATCGTTGAAGAGGAAGATAAAAGTGGGCTTTATGCAGGACTTGCAGTTGCTTATAATCAAACGTATTCTACTGACTATGGTTGGTGGGATGAAAGTGTAGAAACTCAAGATGAAACTGGAAAACTGGTTGGTCTCGTAGGATATAACTTTAACGAGTATGTTGCAGTAGAAGGACGTATAGGTGGGAGTGTTTTTGAAGAAGATTATGCTGATG
>JBDLHW010000211.1:0-3125 GCA_039715155.1 Campylobacterota bacterium
CGTTTAACACTCACTCTTAACTGCACTACACGTAGTGGGTGTAGCATAAGTGCGTGAGAAGATTTATTGTTGACTGCTATATCAAAACCACCGATGTTATTCAAAAACTCAAGCTCAACATATTGTGCAAGCATATCCTGGTCTGTATGAGCACCTGGAAAACCGTGATAGCTATGCTCTTTAGTCTCACGTTTGTTTGAGACTGAACCTGCGACTTTAGGCATATGACAAGATACACAGTTAGCTTTATCCATCTCGTTTTCTATATTTGTAGAACAGACGTTGAGTTTTGCCTTGTTCTTTTTATGAGAGTGACAACCGATACAGGCATTTCCATTTTGAAAACCTTTGTTATCAGATGATGTAGTGTGATAATCATTCTCTATTACATCTTTCATCGTTCCAAAGAAATGTTTCTCTTTTTTAGAGATTACATTGATATTAGACATAGAGTTATGTTTTACATCTTCAATACGGTGACAGTAGGCACATGAGATACCTTCAGTATGAGTAGGGTTTGATGCATCAGGAACACCTTTTGTACCTTTACCCATCATATCTGAGAGATTATCAGCAGTTGGTGTATGGCATTTCGCACACTTATATTTCCCCTTCTTTTTATTTACAGGGTGCTTGTCCCATACAGCTTTGTGTATTGGGTCTTTAAAGATTGTAGAGTTTTTATGCATAGCACCTTCATACTCTTTAACAATCAGCGGATGACAACTTTTACAGTCCTCATTTGGTGCAAATTTCATGTTTGCATTTAGTGTAGCTATCAACAGGACAAATGTTGTTAATGTGATTACAGCTCTCATACTCTTCCTTTTATAAAGGGGCTTTCACATGAAGCCCTTAAAATATTAAACACAAGAAGAACTATAAGAAAATGGTATGAATTAGCAATTAACCTACTGTTAATAGAGTGTTAATAACTCATGGCTTAATAATAAAACAGTTATATCCGTTTGTATATTCATACTCTAAAGAGAAGTTGTGTTTTTTAAGGAGTGCATCGACAATATAGAGTCCTAAACCAAAACTCTCAGATGATTCTGTATTTGCTTTTGTAAATGGTTGAAGATAATACTCTAATGACTCATCCATAGGTTCATTACGTGAACAGAAGTATATTCCATCCTCTTTGCACTCTATGTAAAAATCATTATCTTGAGAGTATTTCATAGCATTATCAATCAAATTTTTAAAGACAATAGTGAAAAGTTCAAAGTTGACTTCCAGTTTTTTATCTGAGAAGTTGTTTTTTATAGAACTGGACTCAATAAATAACAGGTCACATGCCTGGTCTAATAAATCCGTGAGGATATATGACTTCTTCTCAAGCTTCTGCTCTGTTGCTGTAATTCGCTCTATGTGGACAAACTCTTTTAGCAGTAACTCCAGTCTGGTAAATACATTACGAAGGACATCTTTTGATTTAGATTCCTCTACGAACTCTAAGGCTAATTTACCACTTGTGATTGGTGTTTTACATTCGTGGGTGATATTTCTTAAAAAGACTATTCTTGCCTGTAAAATATCTTTAATTTTTTTTGCAGAGTTATTGAACTCATTTGCTACTTCACCTATCTCATCTTTACGAGTTGATGAGAAGTCAACGTCTATATCTCCCTCTCCAAAACGGTGTATCTGAGTTTGAAGATGTTTTAAAGGGTAGAGGCTAATGGCTATTGATAAAAAGAGTAGCATCATGATAAATATAAATGCAGCATATAACCACCAAACATAATCAACATTGATATCTTGGGTATTTGTATCTTTTAGAAGTATCTCCCCAACCTCAGGGGGAACAATTACGTAACGAGACAGGTCTTTTTCATAAAGGTGAAAATCACCTTTTGCACAAGATACAGTATCAAATTTCTCTTTTTTTTGAATATCATTATAGAGTTTCATATCATCAACTACTACCATTTTGTCTTTAGCTAAAGCTTTTACAAGTTGGGGGTAAGTAGTCTCTCCAATACGCCATCTCATGACATTCATGGCAACATGGTGATAGTGGACACGAAGACGTTCTCTCTCACCTGTAAATTCATGTTCATGCATAACTTTAAAAAGGGCCGTAGTAGCCACTAGAGCGAGAAAGAAGAAAATGATAATTCTTAAGAGTATTGAGTGTCTGTTCATGACTTATGCCATCCTATAGCCAATACCGCGAATAGACTCGAGGTATTTTGGTTTTCTTGGGTTGTCATTTAGTTTTGTTCTGAGCCTGCTGATAATCACATCAATACTTCTCTCGCCACTGCTCCAGTTCATACCCTCTACATTATCAAGGATTTGCTCACGTGAGAATACAATACCTCTGTTTAGCAAGAAGAGTTTTAAAACACCAAACTCTGCTACTGTCAAATCCAGGGGTTTATCAAGGTGAAAGATTCTCATAGTTGTCTTATCGCATCTAAACTCATCATCTTCAAATGATTCGTTTATATTTATCGAACCCTCTGTTCTTCTAAGCTGCACTTGTATTCTGGCTATAAGTTCTCTTGTATCAAAGGGTTTTGGCAGGTAATCATCTGCACCTTTTTCAAGTCCAAGTACCTTGTCGCTGACATTGTCACGAGCTGACATGATAATAATAGGCAGAGTATATTTTTTTCGGATAAGCTCACAAAGGGCAAGTCCATCCATTTTTGGAAGAGTAAGGTCAAGGAGTATAAGTCTGTATGTCTTCTCTTCAAGTTGGGGTAACACTTCTAGCGGGTCATGCAGTATATCGACTCTATAATCACTTGCAATCAGGTAGCTTGAGAGCATATCCGCTAAGTCTATATCGTCCTCTATGATAAGTATGTCAACTTTTTCGTTCATTAATTATTCTTATTTATCAATTTTTGTTAAACAATCTTACCTAAATAAGTTTTTTTAATATATTAATATCAATAAAATTTAAAGAATATCACAAAGTTATTACAAATTTATACACTTAGAGTTAATTATCCTCTGTTTCATAGCATATCTCTTTAGCTGTATACCAATCTGCTATTCCCTGATCATTATACTGGTACTCTCTTTGAGTAGGAGGTATTACCGCATTTCTAAGTTTAGAGCGAATGATCCCCATAATAATAAAAGTGAGTACTAAAGTCAGAGCTCCA
>JBDLHW010000212.1:0-3113 GCA_039715155.1 Campylobacterota bacterium
TTTGAACATTTTGCATTAGAGATGGCTACATCTATGTTCGCTATAAATATAATGAGTTTGTCAAGCAGAAGTGAAAATCTGTTTTCAAGCAGATCAAGACTCTCAATATAACGTTGCTTTACAAGAGAGACAAGTTTAACTTGAGAGGTTTCATAATTACGTGTGATCTCTTCAAAGAGAGGTGCTTGTACTTTAACGGCATTTTTTAAGTACTTATAGTTAAAGTCTTTAAAAAAGTGATGTTGGTTGTCAATGGTAACAAAGGAGTCTTTGAGGGACTTCTCTATGAGTGTAAAACGGTTCTTGGTGAGGTTTAAGTAGTACCCCTCACTCTCCAGGTACCCTACGGTTGCATATTTGGTAGCTCCGGTAAAGAGTTTGTCTTGTGAAAAAAGTCCTTCTACATGAGAAGCCACATCTTCCATCTTATTGACCTCTTTTTGCTGTGTATTGACAATAGTGTCAATAGCAGGGTAGATACCGTCTTTGAAAAGGTTGTCGTTTATCTGCTCTATGCGAAAGCGTGCACAAATGTCCAGCTCAAAAGTATCATGTAGCACTTTTAGCATCTCTTTTGTCTCATCGTAAAGGTTATCTTCTATATCAAGACCTATATCATTTGCATCTTCAAGGAGTTTTAAAATGGCTTCCAGCGACATAGAGATGTAGGTAAGTTCAACGGGATGAAGTTTACGAAGCTTAATACGCCTTGTGATACGTTCAAGGTCATAAATTTGCTTGAGGTGCGTCTCGTATCGGTTGATATTTGGCAGCAGAAGTTCTGTAAGGTCATAACGTTTCTCAAGTAATTCCTTGTCACAGATCGGGTTAAGCAGTCTCTCTTTGAGTAGTCGTTTACCAAAAGCTGTAGAGGTCTTGTCCACAAGGTCCAGCAAGGTAATATCTGTACTGTCCCTGGAGATCACAGAGAGCTGCTCCATGGCATTGTTACCTATATACATATATCGGTTATTGCCTAAGAATTGAGGTCTGTTCATTTTCTCAATGATACTCTCATCATGTTCGATACTAAAGTCAATGAGTACAGCTAAAGACTCAGTAGTATAAGGGTGACGCTCAAGGTCAAGATACTCAATGGCAGAGAGGAATGAGTTGATACTAAAGATTCGTATAAAAAGTTCATTTTGAAAAGAGATCTTAAAACGTTTACTGTTCATAGAGTAGTGAAGGGATTCAAGCTCCAGATAGTGTATAAGCCACTCTTTGTCTATCTCTTTAGAGTCAAGTGTAATGATGACTTCCGATGTGCTATATGTCTGTAGCAGGTTAAAGGCTTCATCAAGCGCATAGGTTTTATCATCGCGTGTTGAGTGTATCTCATTACAGATGGATTTACCTGTACTCACATCTATAGCAGCATATCCTACAGAGTATATCCCTGCATTCTCATCTATGAGAAGAGAGACGATGTTGTTTTCTGTCGGTTCATTGAGGTATTCAAAGTTTGTACCCGGAGAGATGATGTTAGAGACATAACGCTTGATATTTGGCATCTCACCTTTTTGCTTAACAACGATGATCGTATATTTTTTTGTATCTATCAGTCTGGAGAGATAACGGTCCAGTGAGACAGCGGGAACTCCGGCTAAAAGTGGATTAGAGACAGAGTTTTCCAGTACGGCTTTACTCTTACGTGTAAGCTGAATGTTCAGCAGTTCGGCGATCTCCTTGGCTTTACCTACTTTCATCTCATCATTGTTGACTTCATAGACTTCAAAGAATGTACCGATCTCCATGAGAACAAGAGCATCTTTACCATACTTCTCTTCAAAATGAAGCTGTAGATCGAAGTAAACTTCTGTTAAAAGTTTCTTCTTTTGAGAAAGTATTTCGGTGATTTTGTCCACAAAGATGCCCCATGTTTTATTGCTAAAGATTTTATCATAATTCGGATTAAAGGAGTTGTGAAACCAAGCGAGATGCTGTTTCAAAATTAATGGCTAAAAGAGTATACTTCCATCTAAACCAAAAGCAGGAGTGACAGATGAAAGTAATCTTTTTGATTATGACAACCATGAGTTTATCTTTGGCATCTGATGTGTTAACCCATAGCAAAACAGGATTAATGTGGCAAGATAACAGTGATGCAAAATATACACAAAAAGATTGGCAGGGGGCAATGGCTTTCTGTAGTGAATTAGATTTGGCAGGGTATGATGATTGGCGACTTCCAAACATTAAAGAGCTACAAAGTGTAATCAGTTTAAGTCAAGATAAACCGGCTATAAAAAATGGATTTAAAAATGTCGGTGGCTCGGGCTACTACTGGTCTTCTTTGGCACATGAGTCAAGTGAGGAGTTTGCATGGATGATGAATTTTAAGCGTGGCTATGAGTACAACAACTATAAGACCTATAAGCGTTATGTTCGGTGTGTACGAGGCAGCCAATAACTTCTGCTTTTTACTATAGAGACTTTAACATAAAAGGCGGTTTATAAATCTTTTAGAAACTTTGGGTATAATACCGTCCCATTTTCTACAACATGGCGTAGTAGAAAAAATTCTTAACGGGAGTAAGCATATGCCAAAAATGAAAAGTGTTAAAGGCGCAGTTAAGCGTTTTAAAGTTAAAAAAAGCGGCAAGATCAAAAGAGGGACTGCATATAGAAGTCACATTCTTTCAAAAGTAGATGGTAAACACCATAGACAAATGAGAAGTCCTAAACATGTTGATAAAGCAGACGAGAAAAACATTAGAGAGATGATCAACTAAGAAATTAGTTACAACTTTTTAATAACAGAGATTCCCCCGATTAGGGGCAAGATTGAACAGAGAGAATGTTCAACACCTACTATAACCGGACTTCAGCAGTCGGCTCATACGACTAGTCGTATTTTGAGGCCATATTGAAGTTGCAGTACAAGTATAAGGTAAAGGAAAACCATGAGAGTAAAAACTGGTGTCGTAAGAAGTAGAAGACACAAAAGACTATTAAAACAAGCTAGAGGGTTCTACAGTGGTAGAAGAAAACACTTCAGAAAAGCCAAAGAGCAACTCGAGCGTTCATTAGTATATGCTTACAGAGATAGAAGACAAAAAAAGAGAGATTTCAGAAGACTCTGGATCGTTCGTATCAATGCAGCTGCAAGA
>JBDLHW010000213.1:0-3105 GCA_039715155.1 Campylobacterota bacterium
TTTACAACATTGACCTTGTCGATCTCATCGAACAAAAACAATTGGTTTAATGAGCATCCATTCAATAAGAACAGCACTATAAATAGTACAAAGTTTCTCAATATTATACTCTCCCTCGAGTTTTTCTGTAGTTAGTTTGAAAGTATAGCAAGTCATGATTAATCTACAGCCAACCGAGGCTTAAACGAATGTAAAGCGGTTTGACACTTATTATGCTCCTGTATTGACTCCATTCTTGGTCAAACTGTTGATCTCTTCTTGTCTCATCTGCTCTTGTCGTATTAATTCTTGTCTCATTTGTTCTTGTACTATCTCTTCTTGTCTCATTTGTTCATTTTGAATATCCAGCATGATTTGTGTTACGGTAAATCCTTTTTTTATCTCAACATCCAATGCATGAAGTGTAAGGGTTGAGAAGATCACCAGTAGGATGATTGTCACCATTTTTTTCATTATATAATCCTTTTTTTAGAGGTATTTGTTGCCTCATATTTTTTCAGATACAAGCAGTGATCCGAGTTATTAAAATTATAGGAAAAGAGCATTACCTCAATATTACTTGGTGTGGATAGAAGTGTGAAGGTCTATTCCCGGCAAACTGCCAGGAATAGAAAGGGAGGAAATGTTAAAATGTATTTTTTAAATTACTTTTCTTCAGTAGTCTCCTTTTTATTTTTTTTCTCGTCTTCTTGTGGTGCTGGAGTAGTCTCTGTCTGCTCTACAGGTGCTGCAGCTGCAGATTCCTGCATGACAACTTCGACTGCTGCTTTTGTTGTATCCATATCATTTGCCTGTGCAAAGAGAGTTGTCATTGCGAATGCTGCAAGAAGCGTTAAAAGTTTTTTCATTGTGTATCCTTTGGAGTAATTGTTTCAGATATTTGCTATCTGAACATGGGAAGTATAGAGCAATACTATTACCCCAATATTACCTCTTAAATGTTATTCGTATGGGTATCTTTGATAAAAGTTTTAGTACTATATCAATTATTATTGGCGTTGAGAAAAATGTTTACGCTACAGTATAAGGATAAAATATGTTTGGATTTTTAAAAATAAAACCAAGAGAGGTACAGTGATGCCACAGAGTGATAATATCTATTATTATGTCATCTATGCAGTGATATTGCTAGTCTTTTTTATTGTCTTGAAGAGTTCTAAAAAAGATAAAGATGATAAACCTAAAAAAAGAAAAAACATCTCAACATCCAAAAAATTTAATAAAAATAGTGAAGATCAGCAAAATAATACAAAGGATATTTAATGGCATATAATGAACTAAATGAAGAGGAACAATACGTTATCTTGAGTAAAGGTACTGAGAGAGCTTTTACAGGAAAGTTTTTTGACCATAAAGAAGACGGTACCTATGTATGTAGACAGTGTAATACGCCACTGTTCACTTCTGAAGCGAAATTTGACAGTGGTACAGGATGGCCAAGTTTTGATGATGCCATAGAGGGTGCTGTAGCAGAAGTGCCTGATGCGGATGGTAGACGTGTAGAGATAGTCTGTGCCAACTGTGGAGGACATCTTGGGCATGTTTTCAAAGGTGAAGGATTTACATCTAAACATACAAGACACTGTGTCAACTCGATCTCTTTAGACTTTGAATCGAAATAATCTTTTTTGATGGGCAGGCCGGAACGGATTTTTGTCATTGACCCTATGTGCTCATGGTGTTGGGGATTTCATCCTGTTATTGAAACACTTCGAAAAAAGTATAGTGACCAGTATCACTTCTCTTTGGTTGTCGGTGGTCTGCGTACCAAAGGTGCGATGATATGGAACAGTAGAACCAAACAAGATCTTCAAGCCACTTGGCAGGGTGTAGCTGCACATACAAAACAGCACTTTACAGACAGGCTTTTTAGGTTGAAAAACTTTGAATATGATACGTATCCGGCATGTAAAGCAGTAGTCACTGTTCGTGAACTTTTTGGAGATACTGCCTCTTTTGAGTACCTTTCCAAGATACAAAAGGCATTTTATGTAGAGGGTAGAGATATTACAAAAGCAGAGACGCTTAGCAGTTTTTTAGCTTTGGATGAACAAGAAGCGTTCATGAAATTTTTTCATAGTAACAGAGCTGAAGTTTTGTTACAACATGACTTCTCAAAAGCCAGGTCCATGGGAGCCAATGCCTTTCCGTCTGTTGTCAAAATTGACAGTGACGGGCATATGATGTGCAAAAAAGGATACCAGACAGCAGAAGAGATATTAGTTACCTAACGCTTCTTTGATCTTTTCAGCAACACCTTCCGCACGTGTTCCCAAAACAATTTGAATAGAGTTCTTGTCCGGACGGATCACACCTTTTGCACCCAAAGCAATAAACGTTTCATCTAAAAGCTTAGTGCTGTCATTGACTGACATGCGAAGTCTTGTGATACAGGCATCTGTATGGGTGATATTCTCTTTTCCTCCGAGTGCTTCTATAAATGTCAACGCTTCATTTGAGGCTTTATTTTCAGGTGCATCATCTTTTAATTCTGTCTCCAAGATCTTAAGTTTCAATATTTTAATAGTGTAATAACTTGCTACAAAGTAGATCACGGCAAAGAGTGCACCCAGTGGTAAAATAAGTAGAGGGTTTGTTGCCAGTTTATAGTTGATCACATAATCAATGAAGCCTGCTGAAAAACCAAATCCTGCATGTATATCGAACATTTGGGCAACTGCCAAAGCCAACCCTGTCAGCAGAGCATGCAGAAGGAAGAGAACCGGTGCTACAAAAAGGAAAAGAAACTCAAGAGGCTCTGTGATCCCTGTTAAAAATGAGGTAAAGGCAACTCCTGCCAAAATGGCACCGGCTTTTTTTCTGTACGCCTTAGGTGTATTCAAGTAGATCGCATAGGTCATGGCGGGCAGTCCGAACATCATCACAAGGTAGAATCCGGACATATAGACACCTGCGGTTGGGTCTCCGGCAAAGAAACGATGCAGATCTCCGTTGGCAACCACTTCAACGCCCTCTTTCACATAGGTGTAGTCTCCTAACTGAAACCAGAACACAGAGTTTAAGATATGGTGCAGCCCAAGCGGAATAAGTAGACGGTTCAGGGTTCCGTAAATGAAAGTACCCACTTCATTCAGCCCGATGATC
>JBDLHW010000214.1:0-2999 GCA_039715155.1 Campylobacterota bacterium
CGGTATTAAATTTTCTACAAGATAAAAAGATAGAAGTAATCTTTGTATTTCACTCTCAATCAGATTATGACCTTTTTATATCATCTATAAAATATTAGGCATATACATGAAATTATCTAACTGTAAGTATCTTTAATAACACTCCAGAACTCTGGAAGGTAACAACCTTGATTCTCCACAGCTCTACCAAATACCTCTTAAATAAAACACGGTAAAATTAATCTCTTTCTAAAAATAACCTATATCCGTTTGTTTCATGTGAAGGAACAACCTGTGCCAATCTCCAGCCATCTTTATATAAAGCTGACAGCGTAGTTTTTGAATCTTGAATCTTAGAAACTACGTCAGACATACCACTTTCTGTTGCTTCTTTTTTGATATCAGTTATCTGAATGATTTCAGAATCCTCATTGTATAGAACAGCGCAAAAGTATATTCGAATTTCCATTTTATAAATCCTTATTTTATATTATATAAATAGTCATTATTTAAACTATCTACTCTGACAATTGTACCCAAGTTTCTAAGAAATAAATATAAGTCAAAAATAGAACAGATTTAATAAGAAAGTCAAAAGGATTAAAGGTTACAATCGATAAAATTTTAGAAAATAGGAAAAATTATGACTTTAGATGAAATTGCTTTTGAGTTAGAACTTGCAGGCTTGAGCAGACAACAGCAGGTAAAACTGTTATCATTTTGCCAAACGAATGGATATAACGCAAAAGTACTCGACCAAAAACTGAGACTTATGGGATATGAACCAGTTTTTAGCATTTATGATGACGAAGAGGAAGATAGCTCCAGTAAAGACTAAGCTCTTAAAAGTCTAAGTAAATACTGTTAATCACTATTTTATACTCTCCATTATGCTTACTTGAGTTATTTCCTGTAATCGTTAATGTCTCGTTCTCTTCATCATAACTAAATGTCTGTTGTGAGATTTTAAATGTTGTTTCAAACTCAATATCATTGATTTCATAGAAAGAGACATTAATCTCATTTGTTCCAACAATATTAAAGCCTATTCTCGTCTCTTCTGCAAACTTTCTACTCTCACCAACATAGTAAGAGGTTGAAAACTTGTTATCAAAGCTCATAGCCTCTTGAGGATCGATGTTATTATTCTTTAAAAAATTACTAATCTCATCTCTGTTTTTATCTTCTTTAGTAAGTGCCATATCTACCCCTTTAAATTTTAAATATTATTATAAACTAATTCTAGCTGTTACATTATTAATAATAAAACTTATTCTTTCTTTTAAATATGCAATTATCTATCTCTATTTTCATAAGAAAATGTTATTATATTTAAATGTTAAATTAAAGGGGAATATATGAAAAAATTAGTTTTAGGTTTTTGTTTACTGTTTAGTATTAACTTGTATGCAGATTTAGTTGCCAATGGATTTTCTCAGTATGGAAGTGGTCACTATAAAGAAGCTATTGAGCTATGGGCACAGGCATGTGACAAGGGGAATATGGATGGTTGTTATAATCTAGCCTACATGTATGCAAATGGCAAGGGTACTATACATAATGAAAAAAAAGCTGCCAGACTATATCAACGTAACTGCGATGCCGGGGATACTAAAGCATGCTCTAATCTTGGAGCTCTTTATGAAAATGGAGTTGGTGGAATTAGACAAGATTTTTACAAATCTAGTAGACTCTACGCAAAAGCCTGTAACGCTGGAAATGTAAATGGCTGCTTCAATCTAGGTGTTACTTATTATAGAGGTCGTGGAGTATATAGAGACTATAAGATTGCAAGTGAGCTTTACGCTGAGAGTTGTAATAAAGGGCATATTGAAGGTTGTTATAACTTAGCCAAAATGAATAGAAGAGGTAAAGGTATACCGCAAAACAAAAGCAGAGCAAAAAGACTCTTTGCAAAAGCTTGTAATATGGGAAGTGGTAACGCTTGTAGTAAATATAGAAGATTAGATGATGAGGGTATAAAGTAACTATATAAGGGGTAACTAATGATAGAAAATCATAAACTTGCTAATTTATTAGTAAAATTTGAAGATAAGATAGACTGTTTTCTCAAAGATTGCAACACTGATAGCAGTATTGCAAAAGATGTTAAAGAGCTCATCCAAGAGAAACTTAAAATACTCAAAAAATTCAAATAATTACAGTCTCTTCTTCATCCACTCTGAGATCATACTTAACTCATCTTCGATGATGGTATGGTCTTTTTCGTAACTTTTAAACTCTATATCAAAACCACCATTTTGCAGTGCTTCAACCTGCTCTCTTGATGTCTCATATGCTAAAACATTATCATAGGTTCCATGCGTACATAACCAGTTAGAGTTGTTGACATCTGGGTTCATATCTTTTAAAAGCTTCTCTACATCATATACATATCCGCTAATTCCTATATAACCTGCAAGAACTTTATGGTATCTCGCCCCAAACTCAAATGTAAGTAATGAACCTTGTGAAAAACCGAAAAGAAAACTCTCCTCGGCATTAAACTGCTCTTTAAAAAGTTCATCCATAATTTCTGTTAAGAACCTTGACGAGTGTTTAATCCCAGGAAGTTGATCGGGTGGAAGCTGATACCATGAAAAGCCTGTAAAGTACTCAAATGGAGCGTCAAGTAGAAGATAGTTTATCTCATCAATATCTAAAAACGGTGGTAAACCTCTAAAGCCCTCTGAAGAGTCACCACGACCATGAAGAATTATCATGAGTTTTTTTGAAGGAATTTTTGAAGGTATAAATATGTTGTCTAATGCTAAATTATTCATGAAGAATTATACTGAAATTTTGTGAACACTTTTTGCTATAAGAGTATTGGATATACACATTTTTTTGTTACTGCTACACCTAAGTATGAAGATACTTTAAATAGTAAGGATATATTATGAAAGATGGTTTTATTTGTATCGATGTTGCTTCTGTCCACTCTCCAAAGGTTGACCAAAATAAACGGTTTGCTCAAATGGTGAGAATAAGTATTATGCTTGATGATGGAGGAGGATGAT
>JBDLHW010000215.1:0-2996 GCA_039715155.1 Campylobacterota bacterium
TAGATGATAGCGAGTTCTCTGATGCTGTAAAACTAATCCCTAAAGATATAGTTGGTGATGTTGCTCTGGCACTTCCGGATAGACTTTTTGATGATGTTATTGAAAACCTTAGTGTTGATGAACTTTCTCACGCCGTAACTGAACTTGAGTCTGATGATCAAGCTGACTTTATGCAAGAGCTTGAAGAGCTTGATGAGACAAAAGCGTCTGAGGTTTTTGAAACTCTCCACGAAGATGATCAAGAGGAGATTACAAAGCTAACAAGCTACGCAGAGGATGAGGCTGGTTCTTATATGCAGCTTGAAATATTTACTGCATATAAAGATGAGATAGTCCAAGATGTTATCAAAAGGTTTGCTCGTCTTAGAAAAGAGAATGAGATTGAGAATGTTCAAAATCTTTTTATTAAAAACAAGGATGACAAACTAAGATATGCTGTAGGTTTGGACGACTTACTGATTTTTGACTTTTCAAAAACAGTCATTGAAAATATCGAAGCCAGTAATGAGAGCTTTGAGCCGATTAAAGCGCAGGATATTGACAATATAAAAGAGGTTGTGCATACCTTTGAAGAGTATGATCTCTCTGTTTTAGCTATTGTAAATGCATATGGTGTTCTTCTTGGTCGTATCACCTCTGATGATATCTATGATGTTATTAATGAACATGCTACCGAACAGATGTATAACCTTGCCGGTGTTGATGATGAGGCCGAGGAAGATGATGAGATTATAAACGCAGGTAAAAAGCGTGCAACTTGGTTGGGGCTAAATCTTTTTACCGCAATTGCTGCATCTATTGTTATTGGTCTCTTTGCTGATACACTAGAGAGCATGGTGGCACTTGCTATTTTAATGCCGATTGTTGCCTCTATGGGTGGAAACGCCGGTACTCAAAGCCTAACCGTTGTAGTACGTCAGTTAGCCCTTGGTGATATATCCCAGGGTGATGCTATGAGGATTATAAAAAAAGAGGTAACCATATCTTTGGGCAATGGTTTAGTATTTGCTATAATTATGGGAATTATCGCCGCTATTTGGTTTGGTATGAATATGTTGGGAGTTGTTATCGCTCTTAGTATGGTTATCAATCTTTTCATGGCAGGCTTTTTTGGTGCGACTATACCTCTGTTTTTAAAGAGGATGGATATAGATCCAGCCATAGGTAGTACAGTTATTTTAACAACTGTAACTGATGTTGTAGGCTTTTTTAGCTTTTTGGGCTTAGCTACAGCAATTTTATTATAATAATTTAAAGGAAATTGTAAAACTTGGACTTGTTGATACTATATTTCACTCTCGCAGTAGGAATATCATTTTTATGCTCGGTGCTTGAAGCCGTGCTATTATCAGTAAATATGTCATATATTGCTGTTTTAGAGAAAGAGAAACCGACAGTTGGAAGACTGCTGCGTTTACACAAAGAAAATATAAGTAAATCTATCGCTTCTATTTTAATCTTAAATACTATTGCCCATACACTTGGTGCTGCAGCTGTTGGTGCTCAGGCAGCTATCCTTTTTGGAAACGATGCTGTTGTAATTATCTCCATGGTTATGACATTTGCTATACTTTTTTTATCTGAAATCATTCCTAAGACTATAGGTGCAGTCTATTGGAAAGAGTTAGCTCCTATGTCGGCTCACTTTATTAGAATTTTTATCTGGTTGACATACCCAATAATCTTAACTACTCTTTTCGTTACAGATAAGATATCTAAAGGTAAGGTTGATGCACATACTTTGACAAAAGAGGAACTCTTAGAGAGTATGCTTATTAGTGAAGATGAGGGTGTAATTGATGAAAAAGAGTCAGATGTCATTGAAAATATTTTAAACCTTGACAATATTAAAGTATCTGAGGTTTTAACTCCTAGAAGTGTTGTTTTTGCTATAGATGAAAGTATGACAATTAAAGAAGTTATAGAGACGCAAATAGCGATATTTAAGTTCTCACGTATACCAATCTATAGAAACTCTATAGAAGATGTTACAGGATTAGTATTAACTAAAAAAATCTTTAAGCAGGCACTTGAAGATGATAGTGTTACTATTGGCTCTATCAAAAAAGAGATATTTTCTATAAATGAAAATATTCCGGTAAGTAAAGCGCTTGACCTCTTAATAGCTAAAAAAGATCATATGTTTTTAGTTATAGATAACTATGACCAGACAGAAGGTATTATAACTCTAGAAGATTGTGTTGAGACAGTACTTGGTGTTGAGATTATGGATGAGAGTGATACGACTGAAGATATGCGTGAACTTGCTAAGCAGAAAATGAAACAAAAACGTAAGGACAAAGAGTCCTAAGCGTTTGACAAACTACATTCCCGGAAGTCTAGGAAATTTACCCAGTTTTGAGTAACGACAATATAAGCCCCAAGCTTTTTTAAGCCAGTGACCAACTATAGGCATGGGAAACATAAAGGCACGTTTCTCATCTCTGTAAACAAAAGCAGCACCATTTCCAGTATCCATCACACAGAGTATATTCAAGTGTTCATGATAGCCTAAAAACGACTCCCCGCCACTATCTTTCTCTCTGATATTATTTGCAACATTTCTAGCCATTACTTCAGCAATATGACCCTGTTTCGCTCTCCACTCATAACCCTCAAGAGCAGCAGTGTCACCAATAGCGTAAATAGTATGAGTTCTTTGCAGGTCTGCTGGCAATTCAACAGCACAGCTATCATCTATTTTAACAAATCCTGCTTCATTCTGCGGTAGGTCCGAGTTCTTTATAACTTCATGTCCATTACCTGCAGGTATAAACATAGTAAAGTCAGAGTCAAGTTTTGAGTCATCTTCGAAAACAATTCCATCTTTTTCAAACATTTTGATTTTTTTACCAAAGTGTTGATTGATATCTAGCATACTAAACATCTTCTCCATCATTCCAAATGCTTTAGGACCCATACGTTTTCCAGGCTCAGCCATCGGTGCAAAAAATGTTAAGTTATAGTTATCTCTAATCCCTTTTTTCTTTAATAGA
>JBDLHW010000216.1:0-2967 GCA_039715155.1 Campylobacterota bacterium
TTTGATGAGAAAGTTTTAAACTACGTTGCTATGATTTTTGAGATGCAGGGAAGTGATGCTTGGTACTCAATGCCGACAGAGATGCTTCTCTATCCGGGTGCAGGCTATAAAGCTGATGAAGTTGAAAAAGTAAATGATATTCTTGATGTATGGTTTGATTCCGGTTCAACTTGGAACTCAGTTCTAAAATCACGTAACTATGACGCAGGTAAATATCAAGCAGACCTTTATGTAGAGGGTTCAGACCAACACCGTGGTTGGTTCCAATCTTCCCTTTTCCTCTCTGCGGCAGTTGAGCATAAAGCACCATATAAAGGTGTATTAACTCACGGATTTACAGTTGATGACAAGGGCGAGAAGATGTCTAAGTCAAAAGGTAATGTTATTGCCCCTGATAAAGTTTTAAAAGAGTACGGAAGTGAGATACTTCGTCTGTGGGTTGCTTCATCTGATTATCAAGGTGATTTGAAAATCTCGCAAGGTATCTTAAAACAGATCTCAGAAAACTACCGTAAACTAAGAAATACTTTTAGAATCATGCTTGCAAATATCAATGACCTTGAGACTCTCACTCCTTATGAAGAGATGGGTGAACTAGATAAGTGGATTTTAGATGTTTCTGCGAATGTACTTGGCGATGTTCATAAATCATTTAGCGAATATAACTTCGTAAATGGTATGAGCACACTAAATAACTTCATCGCAAACGAGTTAAGCGGTATGTATATCGATATGACAAAAGATTCACTCTATTGTAACGCTAAAAATGACCCAAGAAGAGTGGCATCTCAAAGTGCGATGGCTATCATCACTAGATCACTGCTTCTTCTTATGGCTCCGATATTGACTTATACAGCTGATGAGATTGTTGAGCATGCTCCTGCAATTGTCAAGGGTGATGCAGAGTCTATTTTTGATTTAACTTACTCAGGTATTGAGACTGGAGAGTCAAATTTTAATGCAGAGTATATGACTAAAGCACGTGAAGGTTTTGGTTCTGTAGTTGATTCACTTAAAAAAGAGAAAATCATTAAAAGTACTCTGGAGTTGGTTATCTCTACAGAGTCTGGCGTTGCACTCGGATTAGATGCAGTTGATGCTGAAGATTGGTTTGTTGTATCTTCTGTTTCAAATGATAAAGTATCAGATGAGCTAGGAAGCTTTGGAGTTGATGGAGATAAATTCACTGTCGCTAAAGCAACAGCTTATAAATGTCCTAGATGTTGGAAGTTCCAAGCTGAAGCTGAAGATTGTACATGTTCTAGATGTGAAAGTGTAGTAAATGCCTAATTTCGCTGAACCTGTCTCACTTACATTTATTGGAGTCTCTATAGCTCTTATATTTGTTGTGGTTGGTATTGGAATATTTGCAGTTCAAAAATTTAAATAATTTTTCAAAAGGATTCTCATGATATTTAAAAACTCTATTATAACTCTGCTGGCAACATTCTTCTTATCTTCATCACTTCACGCTGATGCAGATGCATTTGATGTTTATGAGTGGATGGAAGCATTAGAGGGAGAGTGGGTACTCTCTCCTGCTGATAAACAGACAGGAACAAATTCGTATAAACACAAAGCTGTTCTTCCTTTAATCGGAACTGATAAACCTGGAATTACTTTCAAATCAATCGGAAAAAGCAGTACAGTTCAAGAGGACTTACTTCCAAACACTCCAAAGCAGATGGTAACGATGTACCACTGTAAAGATCTTGAGTGTAACTACATAAAAGCAACTCACTACTGTGTAAAACAGAACCAACCTGAGTTTATTGCAAACTTCAAAGAGAGTACTGCTACTCATATTGTATTTGACTGCGATATGAGTACTGACATATGTAAGTCTAACGAAGATCATGTACATAAGATAATACATGAGATTACAAACAATGGAAAGCATCTTAAGAGTTCATATCTTAGCTGGGAAAATAAAAAACCAAAAGCAAATAGCTCAATCTATCATTTTGATAGAAAAGAATAAGGATATCTAGTGATTACATTAAAAGAAGCTCTAACATTATCAAAAGATGAGTTAAACAAGTTTAAAGATGAACTAAAAGCTAAAATAGAAGCTAGACCTGAACTGAATGCGTATATAGATATTAATAGTGCTGGTGACGGTGTGCCTATCGCTATCAAAGACAACATCCAAGTAAAAGATTGGTCTGTAACATCAGGCTCAAACATACTTCAAGGCTACATTGCTCCATACAATGCAACCGTTATTGAGAAGATGAGTGAAGCAGGTCTAAGTCCATTTGGTAGAGCAAATATGGATGAGTTTGCAATGGGTTCAACTACTGAATCAAGCTTCTATGATAAAACTCAAAATCCTCATAACTCAGACTGCGTTCCTGGTGGAAGTTCTGGTGGGTCTGCTGCTGCTGTTGGTGCTGGTCTTGCTATTGCTGCACTAGGTTCAGATACTGGTGGGTCTATTCGCCAGCCCGCTGCGTTTTGTGGGATTGTTGGGATGAAACCAACATATGGTCGTGTATCTCGTTATGGTTTAGGGGCTTATGCTTCTTCACTTGACCAGATAGGTCCCATGACTCAAAATGTTGAAGATGCTGCTATTCTTTACGACATTATCAGTGGTTCAGATGAGAAGGACTCAACAAACGCAAAGATGGATGACAAAGTTACTCCTAACCTAAACGCAGAGAGAAAACTCACAATCGCTGCAGTTCCAAAGTATATTGAGGATGCAAGCCAAGATGTTAAAGATGCTTACGCTAAAGCTATTGATGCTTTAAAAGCGCAGGGGCATACTATAATTGAGCGTGAGTTAATGGACGCTAAATATGACATCTCTGCTTACTATATCACTGCAACAGCTGAAGCGACTACAAACCTGGCTAGATATGATGGTATCCGTTACGGTAATCGTGTTGAGGGAAGTAACTTAGAAGATACATTTATCCAGACTCGCAGTAATGGTTTTGGTGATGAAGTAAAACGTCGTAT
>JBDLHW010000217.1:0-2949 GCA_039715155.1 Campylobacterota bacterium
GCTAAATCCTTCATACTAAACCAGCAACATGGACATTATGAAAAAAGAGCTGGCACAGCATTTACTGGTCGAACACCCTCAGATCGTGTTATAAGATCAGGATATCCTTCCAAATTGGTCATGGAAAATATTTCTGTCAATCAAGGTAGCTACAAGAAATCCATTGATAATCTTTTTGCTGCTATCTATCATCGTTTTGTATTTTTGGATTTTGATAAAGATGAGATCGGTATAGCTAGTTATAGGACAAAGAAAAAAAGAAGAATGAATTCTGCTTATGTGTATAATCTGGGCTCTAAAGGTATCTCAAAACTCTGTTCACAAAATTTCATCATGGAAAGTGGCCAGTACTACATGAAAGAAATTTGTAAAAATAAAGATAAGATGCTGCCAAAGTCTTTGTTTGAAAAGAAAAAAGACTTTATAAGAAGCAAGAACAATCCGATAGTGATATATCCTTATGCAGGTCAAAAAGATATCTGGCCGGCTTTTTATAATGAATCTCCAGATCCTTTACCTTATTATAAGGTGAGTGGTTTCCCTGTCTCTGTACAGTTCAATCCTTTAAATTATAAAAATGTACAACTTAAATCATTTACTCTACATGATGACAAAGGTAAAGAGATAAAAGATATGAAAATACTTCAACACAACAATGATCATAATAATCTTTTTAAAAAACTTCAATTTGCACTAATGCCTCTTAAAAGGCTTGATTTCTCGACAGTTTACACTGCAGAGTTCAAAGCCATAGCTGATGGGAAACCAATACAAAAACGTTGGGTATTTAGAACGACTGTTTTGAAAGAGAAGGTTTATAGAATTAGTGAAGACCGCACGGATATTAGAGTAAGAGCAGGTGCTAACGTTGTACTTTATATTGTACCTAATTCGAAAAATAATATTATCAACTCTTACAAATACAAAGGAAAGCTCAAAGTTACTTTTTTAGATCAAAATACTTTGAAGGTGAAAGTATCTTCAAGAGCTTCATCACTGGATTTTGGTCGTAGGAAGGTCTTTTTTAGTATTGAATAAAGGCTATAAAGAAGCTTTAAGGCCCCAAAAATAGTTTTGTATCTTCATGATACTTTCTGTTCCAAGGTTATCTAGGAAAGATTCTAGTTTATCTTTCTCTTTCCATGAAGGCTTAGTAACTTTTGCGAGGGTTTGAAGCTCTTTTTTTGCTTCAAAGATAACACCAACTCTGTCTATAAGTCCTGCTTCTTTTGCTCTGTGAGCTGAGAATATATGTGCATCCGCAAAATCTGTTGCATTATTAACATCCAAACCTCTGGCATCAGCCACATCTTTTGTAAAAAGATCATAGGTATCCTTAGTAAGTCTTTCAAGTTCTGCTCTCTCTTCTACTGTCCATTCTCTGGTAGGGGTACCTGCTTCTTTAAATTTACCCTGTTTTACTATCTGAGTCTTCACGCCTAAAGTATTCATTAGCTCTTCTACATTGGCACTCTCCATGATCACACCTATCGAACCTACTATAGAGCCTGGATTAGCGATGATCTTATTTGCATAGATAGATGCATAGTATGACCCACTTGCCATAATACCAGAAGCATATACGATCACAGGCTTATGTTTTTTCAGTTCTTTTATCGCATAAGCGATCTCTATAGATGGGGGTACCGCACCACCTGGAGAGTTTACATTGAGTAAGACACCTTTTATTTTCGTGTCTTTTTGTGCCTCTTCTATCTCTTTGAGTACAGCATCAGCACTCATAATGGGACCTAGGAGTTTTATCTCCTGTAAGTTGGCTGTACTAAGCTGTGTGGATGATGATGGGGTCAGTACTACAAATGCTATCAGTAGAAAGATCATTCCCATAAAGTGTTGACCTATCCATTTGACTATATTTCCCAGTGTTTTAAACAATTTGTTCTCCTTCTATATAAACGTTTGAAACTTCTTTCGTGTGTAAAACGGTCCAAAGCGCCAGTTCTTCTGCTCTTTTTGGTGTTTCTTTGAGTGTAATAACTGCGAAGTCTGCATGTTTTTCTTTTTCTATTTTACCACAATCAAGACCTAAACACTCTGCTGCATCAGAAGTAACAGACTTTAAAAGTGTAGAGGCAAGTTCTTGGATGGGAATGTCGTTATGCAGGAGTAGTGCAGCTCTTAATTCATCAAATATATTTAAAGAATCATTGGAACTGAGACCGTCTGTAGCGACAGAGAAAGGTAGTTCTAAATCTTCTAATTTTTCGATGGGCAGTCTTCCACAACCTAGGTAACGGTTGGAACGTGGACAGTGTGCGATACTATGACCTTTTTTTGCAAGATAGGTGAGTTCTTCTTTTGTTGCTTGTACACAGTGGGTAAAGTGTGTCGGGTAAGAGTCAAAGGCATGCATGAACTCTTCTATATCTGTGACAGGAGTAGAAGTATTAAAGTACTTTTCAAAAAAGCCTTTGAGTTCGCCTTCTCCATCTTCAAGCCATTCACGTTCTGCCTGAGACTCTAAAAAGTGAGCTGAAATAGGAAGCTTATGCTGTTTGGCAACATTGACTGCCTTTTGTAAGATAATGGGATGCACAGAATAGGGTGAATGTATGGCAACAGCAGGAGTAATGCGTGAGGCGTCATCACATGACATAGAAGCCGATACACGTTCCATAAAGTCACCGTAAAGCATGTCGGCATACTGCGCATTTGAACCTATAAGTTCATTAAAGAAGACGACTCTTTGGGGTACTTTTTCACACACTTCAAGCTCATTACCAAAGCTTGATATAGCGCCAAATGTGGTGATTCCAGAACGTAACATAGCTTCACATTCATCCTTCATCACAGCGTTATCACATGTACCTACCAGATCTTCACGATGCTCGATAACTGAGTCTAGCCAAGGCATGAAAGAACCATACTTGAGTGATGTCTTATTGGATGAAAATTCCAAGTGTACATGGGTATTGATAAACCCGGGAA
>JBDLHW010000218.1:0-2927 GCA_039715155.1 Campylobacterota bacterium
TTGGTCACCATCTGTATCTGCAAGGACAAGCGAGGTACCGTATCCTAATTCTGTGACATCATTTAACCCGTCATCATCTGTATCTTGTTTTAACGGATCAGAAAGATAGACATTATATTCCTGGTCATCATTTAAAGTATCTTTGTCTGTATCTGTAGATCTCGGATTGGTAGATGCTGCATATTCATCATAATCACTCATACCGTCACCATCTGTATCTGTTACTCTGGGGTCAGAAGTGACAGATTCTGTTCTTACCTCTCCTGATGTAAGCGTGTAGCTAATGACAAATCCACGCTGTTCTACAGCATCACTTAAGCCATCACCATCGCTGTCTGTTTCTGTCTCTCCGGCTGTAACAGATTCTCCAATACCTTTAAAAGGAGCACTTCCAAAGTCATTTTCTCTTGATTCAGCCAAAATAGGTTTACCGGAACGGTCTTTTACACCATTGACTTTAACAGAATAAGAGATCTCAGACATGGGGAATGTCGTTAATTCAATCAAAGTTTGAGATTTGAATGCTATAGATTTTATGAGCAGAGTTGCTGCATTTTCATCACCATAGATACTGTAAAGATCAACTGTACCTGTATCATAAGCCATAGGCTCACTAAAATTAAGCAGTACATGGGTGTTGTCCAAAGCATGTGCGGAGACAACATACGGTGCAGGGTTGAGTTCAGCAGGTGCTTCCGTATAGATATACGTACTGTGTCCCACCTCTTTCTTACTGTTCGTTACGTTAAGTTCAACCACACCTATAAATTGCGTTGGCGCAATAACAGAGAGTTCACTACTTGAAATAAACTGCACCAGTTGTACCGGTTCAGTTCCAAAAAATACCTCATTTGAGGGTGAAAAGTTTTTTCCATAGATCTTTATGGTCTCTCCGCCAATGTTGTACCCTGTATTTGGCTTAATTTCACTTACGCGGAGTCTTTTATCTACATAGGTGAATGCGGAAGAAAAGATTTGCGTTTCATCTCCCGATACGATACGTAACTCTGAAACTGTATCTATGGTTCCCTTACCTGTTTGCACAGAGATACGATTTTCATCTATATAAAGATAATCATAGTATGTATTGTCAATGAAAACAGACATTTCCTCACTGAAGCCTTTACCATATATGGAAACCCTGTCACCACCTTCACTGTTGATATTGTTTGGAGATACTGAGGCAATGCTCAAGTTGAAATCTCCAACATACTCCAACACATCTATCAATGTACCCAATGCCATTGTATCACGCATAAGCACAAGCGTAATAGATTCCCGTGCTTCTGCTTCAGGGGCAATTACTTCAATGGTTTGTGCATCAATAACCGTAACATCACCTGCTTCAATACCGTTTATCACGACTTTATAGTTCGCACCTACTATGAAGTTATTACCTTTTATTGTACTGACTTCACCACCATTGACATCTACATTTACCGGGGAAGCAGAAGTGATCACTTCTGAAGATACTTTCTTGGATCCTCCACAACCGACTATACCCACCAAGAGGGCAACAACCAACATCCATTTTTGTATATTTAATACAACCATTTTATATATCCTTATATTTATTTATACATATTTTGACACATCGGTATAAGAACGGTATAAGAATTTTAAGAAAAATGGAGAAATATATTCTAAAAAAGTGACTTATTCTAAACAGTTAGCTATATCTGCATTCAAGAATAAGTGTTGCCACATCCTGTTGGGTTTGATTTCCTGTGAGTTTTATTGTTTCTAGGTTTTCTTTTGTCATTAGTTTACCTGCAAGATAGCGGCTGTTTGGTTGAAAGTTTTGTGCATTTTCGCTCCACCATTTTTCTACCAATACTGCATCAGGGATGGGGAGGTCTTCTTCATAGTTTTGCGTCCATTCATCAAGTTTAGAAGATGCTCTCATCTGCTCTTCTTCTTCATCCGTTAAATTCTCAATACGTATTAAATCAAAATCTTGTAGACCTACACCAGTAATAAATGTAAAAGCCTCTCCACAGTAGCGGGCATGCTCAAGTGAATGCATTTGACTGATAAGTTGAGGAATACTTTCTATATATCCTGCCATTGCCATATTGTAGGCATGTATACGTGCTGTACTTTCCAGATTGGATACATAGCTATACACTTCTTCTATTTTATTCTCTTCTATCACACAGTAGAGTAGTGCCAGTGCATCTTTTAAAAATGTATTTTGAGTAAAACAAAATTCTTGAAGGACTTTATATGCTTCTGGTACCTGTAACATACACCCTGCATATACGGCAGCATATTTTAATGCTTCATTCTCATGTGTAAAGTAGGTAGTAATCTCTTTTACATAGTTTTTTAATTTCTGTTTAGCTATTAGTCTTAGCGTTGATACTTGTACTGCAATACTCTCATCTTTGAGTAATGTTAAAACAAGTGTGTCATCAGGTTTAAGAGCAAAATGTGTCAATGTCTCTATACAAGCGACCCGTACCCATTGATTTTCATGTACAATACATTTTTGTAAGATGTTTTGTACGCTGCTCAGTTCTTGTTCATTAAAGGCATGACTCAATTCCTGGGCTTGTCTTTTGCTGTTTACTGTATCTAGCGCTTGTGTTAAGGCTTCCTCTTTTTCACAAGTCAATGCAACCTTTGCCATCACATACACGGCACCCCAATCATCAAGATTTAAGGTGTCCAAAAGTGAATCATTGGCTTCCTCAGAAAGTATAAAACAGTCCATATAGCTCTCTAATCGTTCTTCTAATCTTTGTAAAGATTTTTGATTAAATGTAGGGTTATGACGAGACTGGGTCAATAGGTGCCATGCATACGGTGCATCATGTTTAAGTTGTTGCTTGATCACATCAGAGAAGTACATCCCCTCTACATTACGATGACGTGATACGGATTTTACTTTATTGTTGTGTTGCATGATAAAAGCACCTCGAAGT
>JBDLHW010000219.1:0-2901 GCA_039715155.1 Campylobacterota bacterium
TCAAGCGGAGCACCTTGACCTAAAAACATCTCCATATTTAAAACTTCCTCTTCTCCTCTAAAAGATTCAACAACACACTCAACTACCTCTTTTGTCTGATCAATCGTAGAGTTTGTAGCCGTATCTATATATACTGTAAATGTATTAGCACTCTTACCCGGTAACATCTTTGCAAGAACTATCTTTGTCGGAATCATCATCACAGCAAAAATAAGAAGTCCTAAAACTATGAAGCCAACCTTTCTCTGCTTTGCTTTAGAGTTTACAATATTATATATCGTCTCTTCCACTAGTGACTCCCTTTAGCGCGTTTGATTAACTTTTTAGCCCGATATGGAGCAAATACATAAGCTACAAAGAGTGATACTGCGAGTGCGACAGGTACATTGAGCGGTATCGGGAGCATAAACTGTCCCATCATCCCTCCAACAAAAGCCATCGGAATCATTGTCAACATAATTGCAATAGTCGCAATATTTGTTGATGGTCCAATCTCATCTGTTGCCTCAACAATTATCTCATCAAATGTCTGATCCTCTGTCTCTTTTAAGTGCATTCTTCTGTGAATATTCTCTATTACAATAATCGCATCATCAACAATAAGACCCAAGGAGAGTAAAAATGCAAAGAGTGTAATCCTGTTTATGGTCTGGTCTGTCAAAAACGCGATAAAGAGAGTTGCTGCTAGAATCATAGGAACTGCAATGGTTACAACAAGCGACTCTCTCCAGCCTAAAAATGGAATCAGTATAAGTGCAATGATTGCGATAGTCAGAACTAGGTGATGCACTAACTCATTAACAGCTTCATTCGCTCTGTCCCCATAGTTACGTGTCACAATATAACCAAGTCCATTGGCATCAAGCTTCTCAGCATTTTCTTCGAGTGTTGCTATGACTTTTCCAGCTAAATCTACGGCGTTTGTACCCTTTAGTTTTGAAACAGTTATTGTCACTTGATCTTTTATCTCACTTAGTGGTGAACCATCTGCCTTGTAGGAGACAAGTGCCTCCTGATAGTTTTGAATATCATAAAAATACTCAACCCTTGCTATATCTTTTAAATATATCAGTGAACCCATATACTTTGCGATAATCAGACCTTGCAGATCTTCAATAGAGTTAATCGCATTTTTAACACCAAATACTATCAGTCTATTATCTCTCGTTGGAAGATCAACTTCAGGAGCATTTTTAGCAATTGCTTGAATTGACTGAACGACTTGACCTATAGAGATGTGATAAGCAGAGAGTTTATCCAAATCCAGCAGAACATTAAACTGTGGTTTTTTTGCGCCCTTTAAAGTAGTTTTTGAGATGTTTTCTATCGCATTTATATCCTGCTGCATATCTTTAATCTGTTTATAGAGCACTATATGGTCTATCCCAAGATCTTTTTTCTTATAAAAAGCAACTGTAACAATCGGAACATCAATATCGATATCAAAAGGCTTTACGATTGGCATCATTGTCCCACCAGGAAGTGAATCCATATTTTGCATAACTTTATCGTAAAGCTTTAGATTTGAGGATTCTCTATCTTCACCTATCTTATACTGGATATTTAACATTCCGACATTATGCATAGCAGTCGAGTAGATATCCTTGATACCCTTAATCTCACTGATTCTTCTCTCTAAAGGTTTTAGTATCGCATTATTTATCTCATCAGGAGAAGCTCCCGGCATTGGCACTATGATAGAACCGCCACTTACAGCGATTTGCGGGTCTTCCTCTCTTGGCATAACTTCCAGTGAGATATATCCAAGTGCCAAAATAGCAAATGCAAGTATCGAAGTAAGCGGATTGTTTAAAAAGCCTTTTGCAAGCGAACCTGCAATATTTTTTATCTCATACTCTTCTTTTTCTTCCATCTACTCTATTTCCTCATAAACACTAAGAGCTTTTTCTAAATTTACAATTATATTTTTTATATCCTCATCTCTAAGATGATTCTCTTTTATCTCCTGGCTAACACCATCCATAAACTTAACACCATTTTTACCTAAACCTAACTTTGGTATATTCTCATCTGTCCAGGAGCCTTTTTTAAGTTTTGCATACATTACTACATCATTTACAAACTTATCTTTATCAGTATATATTTTTCCCTTTAAAGCTGATAAGTTTTTATACTGAAACTCATCTATTCCATAGTTATCAAGAGTTTCTAAAAGATAATCATTTACACTATACTGCCCAGCGTACTTAAAGAACTTATCTGACTTGTAAAGTTCTACATCCATATCATCTAGCATCATGTAAGCAACTATTTCTATATTGTAAAATTCACTATTTTTTGCAAGAGTCAAGAACTCCTCTATATTCTCTATCTCTTCTTTATGGAATTTTGTTGAGAATTTTCTGTTTATATCTTCGCTTTTATCCTCAGCCAGAGTTGCATAGTAGCTCACTCTTGGCAGTATACGTTTCACATGTAAAAGATTTATTTTTGAATTTTTGTACTCATAAAAGTTTCTCTTGCTCTCACTACTGTCATTTAGCTTAACAACACCGACAGTTAGGACTACTAACATAAATAAAACTAATACTTTATATATAATATCTTGCAGTTTCATCATCACCCCTCGACTACTATTAATATTACTTCATTTTATATCATAAAGTATAAAATTAGGGCACAATCTATTTGTTATTCAAATATTACATCACATCTTTACCATATTACACAAATGTGAGAGAAATAATAAAAAATAATATCATTATCACCTAGTTATATTAAATAAACTGATATGCTTATGAAAGAAAGACGAATAGTCAAAAGGGTATATATGAAAAAAACAGTGTTTATCTCTATTTTAATGGTTTGTTTTGGTTTAACACTAAATGCTAAAAATATAGATGCAAATATGATTATCAAAAAAGATGGTGTTTCCTATGA